>JANYDI010000168.1 GCA_025363695.1 Opitutia bacterium | reverse complement strand
TGAGCTCCCCTTGGACCCCCTACAGGGTGCGAATTTGCACTCTGAGAGCTGTACTTTGAACTCCATTCAGCACCAGTACCTTCAAGCCCTTCAGTCGGGGGTCGTCAGCAATAGTCCTGAGGAGACTCGGCAGTGGGCCCGCAAAGTCGCTCAGATACTGCCTCCGGTGGCGTGTCTGGCGCTTTATGGCGACTTAGGGAGCGGCAAAACCTGCTTCGTCCAGGGCCTAGCAGCAAACTGGGGTATCCACGACGTCCAAAGCTCCTCCTTTGCCCTGTGTTCCCTCTATTCCGGTCAACGCACCCTGTGTCATGTCGACGCCTATCGCCTCAATAACCCTCAGGAATACGAAGCCCTCCTGCTCGAGGATGTCCTCGTACCCCCCTATTGCCTCGCCATCGAATGGCCCGAACGCCTCGGAAACACCTTACCCGCAGGCGCTTGGAAAGTGTTTTTCGAGGAAGGAAGGGAAAGGGCTAAGGGGGACTTGTCCCCCTTAGGATCCCCTACCGATAGGCGATTTTTAAAAATGCAGGGCATTTTATAAAAATCGCCCATCGGGCAGGCTATACTAAGGCCCATCCGGATTCCTACGGAATCGAAATGAGTGCACACCCTGATCGCGAAGCGATCCGGAGGGGGCTTAGTATTTCCTGCCAGGTAGCGATTTTTATAAAATGCTTTGCATTTTTAAAAATCGCTACCTGTAGGGGATCCTAAGGGGCATGAATGCCCCTTAGCGCTTCCTTCCTTTCTTTCTTCTCCTCTTACTCCTTTTTATGACGATGCTCCTTCAGCTTTCTTCAGACCTCGTACCTTGGTGGCCTTGGGGGGCGGAAGCCCTTGAGGAGGCGCAGCGCTTGGGCAAATTGGTGTTGGTGTTCTTGGAATACCCGGGTTGTTACTGGGGTGGGGTGATGGCTGGGGAATCTTTTTGCGATCCGTATATTGCGGATTTAATGGATCGGCACTACGTGTGCATTCGGGTGGACAAAGAGGAGCATCCGGCCTTGGATGCCTTATTTTTAGAGGTCCTGCCGATGTTGGGTGAGCCAGCGGGCTGGCCGATCACGCTGTTTTGCCTGCCGGATGGCCGGCCATTTTTTGGAGGGACGTATTTTCCTAAGGAAGAAGCAGGCTCTCGTGTTCCTTTCCCTCAGTTGCTGATGCGTGTACGCGAGTATTTTTTGAAAACGCCACAGGATTTCATCGACAATGCCGCAGCGATTGTGCAAAACTTGGAGCATAACAGCTTGCCGCTGTCGCCTGGGCGTAAGGTCAGTAATGAGACGCTTTTTGCTGCCGCTACGGGGTTTTTGGAGCGCATGGACCCGGAACATGGCGGCTTGGGCACGGCTCCGAAGTTTCCTTGCTCGCGTTTATTGCAGTTTTTATTAGCGTTGGCTGAATTGCCGGATTGTCCGCAGGAATTGGCTCAAAAAAGCACTCAAGCCGCTCTAAAAACCCTCGATGCCATGGCCAATGGGGGCCTTTACGATGCCGTCCAGGGCGGATTTTTTCGTTATACCAACGACCGTGCCTGGCAACAGCCGCATCCTGAAAAACGGCTCTACGACCAAGGACTTTTGCTGGAAGCCTACGCCAAGGGCTTTGAAAGGACCGCAAACCCGCGTTACGCCGAGGTCATGTGGGGGACTATTGCCCAAAACGAGCTCCTTGAGGCGCCTAGGGTCCTGCTTTCCTGGCACTGTGTATGGATTTTAGGCCTATGCGCTGCCGCCAAAGCCCTCGAGCGTCCAGAGTTACACGCGCAAGCGAGCCTGTTGGCAGATGCCCTTTGGGAGCGCATGCAAGCCGCCAGCGACCTCAAGCCGCTCGCCTACCCGGGCCAATTGGGGGCAGGCTACGCGCTGCTGGACGATTACGCCCTTTTTGCCCAAGCTTTGTGGACGCTCGGCCAGAAACCCCGCGCTACACAGCTGATCAACACTGCCCTAGAGCGCTTTCACGACCCTCATCGTCCGGGCTATTTCCTTACCCAAAAAGAGCACCCGCTGCTGCCCGTACGCAAAAAAATCTGGACCGAGGCGGCCCTCCCCTGCGGCCAAAGCAGCCTCCTCTACGTCCTCACGCTCGCCCAGCACCCAGCAGCTACCCCC
The DNA here is from genome assembly GCA_025363695.1 of Opitutia bacterium. Classification (GTDB taxonomy): domain Bacteria; phylum Verrucomicrobiota; class Verrucomicrobiia; order Opitutales; family JANYDI01; genus JANYDI01. The sequence continues at coordinate 3,745 of JANYDI010000168.1, read as the reverse complement.
TTGCTGGAGGCCTACCCCCATCTGGAGTATGTCCCTAGTGCCTTGCTAGCAGTGGTTTTAGGGGTGCATTGGGGGTTGGGACGGCGTCAGGTGAAGTGACTCACGCACCGTAGTGCGCTACGCACTTCACTTCCTTGTCGGCACCCCAAATGCACCCCTAAAACCGGCTCGAAGCAGTTCAAAAAAATACACCCGGATCGCTTCGCGATCGTGGGAGGCCTTAGTATAGGCTTCCCGATAGCGATTTATCTAAAATGCGTAGCATTTTAATAAATCGCTATCGGAAAGGGGATCCTAAGGGGCATTTATGCCCCTTAGCCCTTTAAAAACCTAATACATGCCCTTCCCTATCCCATGTCGCATAGGGGTCCTGGGGCGCATCAGCCTGGTTAAAATACACATGAAGGCCCAAGGCGTTCAAGCATTGCTGTTCTTGGGGTGCGAACAGGGGGGTACCGCTTAAGCGCAACACTATGAGTTTGGGCAAAAGGCTGTGCAGCTGCTGAATATCCTCGAAGCTGCCCCAAGGGGTCTCATCGGGGGTTTTGAGCTGCTCCAAGCAAAGGTAAGCAAGGCTACCCCCACGCTCTTGAGGGGTTCTGGATGGTTTAAAATCCCAGCACAGCGGCCCTGCACTCAGCGAAAATCCTTGAAACCTGGTAAGTATTTTCCCCAGTGCTTGCCCGTCCAAAGGCCATCCGCAAAGAGCCGCCCGCTTGAGCGTCTTGATGGCCAAAAGCAGCTTGAGGCGTTTATTGATTTCTTGAACGAACGTCAGCCTATCCTCCGAATTCTGAAGAAAATCTAAGTCCTTCACGTGACTCATATCCAACTCTTCCAGTGATTTAAGGTTTTGTATAAGAATGCCCAAAAAAACCAAAGGCCGTGTTTTCTCGCTTGCTTTTCCAGCCAATGCGCAATGCACTTGAGCTAAGTTGAGGTGCGTGATTCCTGGCAAACGTTCACACAGGATGGCTAAAGCATTTAATGAAATATTTGCCTGATATAAGTTTATTTTTCTAAGATGCTTAAACAGAAATAGCCGCGAAAAGACCTCATCCGTAAATTGGGGCAAATGATCCAGTTCTATGGCTTTTACGGACTCCGATCGCTCACTGAAAACGCAAGCCGTGCACAAGCCAATAAAATACGCATCCGTAAAGTAGGGCTTTGTAGCCTCATCAAAAGCGATACCATTAAAATCCTCAATGGCATTTAAAAGGAGCGGCTCGAAGGTTTTGGGTCCTTCAGGCTCCAGCTGCAATACCAACAGCTTGAGGGGCTGCTCTTCACTGTCAGCCGCAAGCGGCAGGATGCGTAACAGGGGCAGCGTATTTAAGGGCATTTTGGGGAAATGCCTGCTTGCTAAAGAAGTTGATGTTGTGCGATGGGATAGGTGCTCAGGGTCAGAATAAACACGGGTCACCCTTACTAAGTTATCCTCATTATTAATGCCTGGAGGGGGTATGGGTTCTTCATTTATGCCGGTTGAAGCGGCCGCACTTCTGTGCTTGTAGGGATTACGGAGGTCTTGCAGTGAGGCTCCCTCAGATGCAGGCGTGGAAGTTGCACGTCGAAAAGTCTCAAAGGGGAGATCCATGGAAGCCCTGAGCGCAAGAGCCTCCGGTGAAAAAACCAAAGCAACCTGCCCAGGAGCGGAAGTCGAACGTTGCGAGGCCTCAATGGACGTGGTTTTCCGCTCTTGAGACGACCAGGGATTCCTCAAAAAACGTAACAGGCTACGGGTTTTTTCCGGTGACCTTGAGCCCTCGGGACTGCGTTCACTGCCCTGCTCAGAGCTCCTGGATCGCTCTTTTGAGCGACGACTGAGCATGGGCGATGAAAAACACGGCGCTAAGGGCGTCATGAGCAGCAACACGGTAACGCATCTAAAAAAAAGCACAAGTTTCATAATCACTGCCTTAGCGCGCCTTGACGAAGGCGGCTTAAAAATCCAACATACGGCCCTCGCTATCCCAAGTGGCATAGGGGTCTTGGGGGGCGTTGGCCGGGTTAAAATACACATTGAGGCCCAAGGCACGCAAGCGTTGTTGCTCTTCGGGCGTGACCGGCGGCACACTGGGCAAGCACAGCAGTATCAGCTTGGGCAACAGGCTGTGCAGGCGCTCAAGGTCCTCAAAGCTGCCCCAGGAGGTTCCGTCGGGCTTGCTAGGCTGCTCTAAATGGAGATAAGAAAGCCCCGCATCCTGAGGTCCACGCGCTTTAATCGAGGCACAATCCCAGCAAATCGGCCCTACGCTGAGGGAAAGCCACTGAGGCTTGGTCATCGCATTGCCTAAAACTTGCCCATCCAGAAGCCATCCGCACAGAGCCGCCCGCTTAAGCGTCTTGATGGCCAAAAGCAGCTTGAGGCGCTTGTTGAGGTCATGCAGCCGTTGGGTCCTATCATTAGGATCCTGAAAAAGCTCCAGACCCCCCACTTGGCTGATGTCCAGTTCTTCCAGGGATTCAAGGTTTTTTATAAGAATGCCTAAAAAAACCAAATGCCGTGTTGCTTCCGTTGCCTTGCCTCCGAGTTCGCAATGGACGTGAGATAAATTGAAGTGCGTAATTTTTGTCAAACGCTCACACAGCACGGCTAATCCATTTAATGAAATATTTGCCTGATATAAATTTATTTTTCTGAGCTTATCAAATAAGAACAGCCGCAAAAAAACCTCATCCGTAAACTGCGGTAAATGATCAAGCTCCATCGCTTGCACACGGTCTGATTTACCCGTAAGGATACAAGAAGCCGAAAATAGAATAAAATGCGCATCAGTAAGGTAAGTCTTCGTGTCTGCGTCAAAGGTCACGCAATTAAAAGGATCTAAGTCCATGCATAAGTCTTTAAAAGTCTTAGGGCATTCAGGCTCTAGATGCAGGACAAGCACTTTAAGGGGTGGGGTCTGAAGCGCCACAGGAAAGGCTGGAATACCAGCTGCACGAGGAGTCGCTGAGATCACGTGTGACGCCCTGCGTCGTAATGGCACGGGCTCCTCTGTTTCCACTGGAATGGGCAGTGAGTCTAAGGAAAATTTGAGCAAACGCCAGGTTCCAAAACGTGGCGCTTCCTTGGGCTCAGGCATGCAAAGACTTTCCAAGTGGCAATCACTCTGGCTGGTGGTCAAAGCAATGCCACCTTTAGGCAAATCACGCCCAGGAAGGCGAAGCTTTTCGGCGCTTACGACGTGTGAAGAGGCTGCTCGCCTCTGCTTGTAAGCATTGCGGAGATCTTGAAGGGAGGCTTCCGTGGGCGTAGAAGCGGGTGCAGCAGGAGCGATCGGAAGCGCTACAAGCGTAGGAGCCGAGTGTTGCACAACATCCGTGTTCGTTGCCTTTCTGCCTCTAGGAGTCATAGAACTTTTTAACAAATGCAAAAAGCTGTGGTCTTTTTCCACAGGCTTAGGAGCATCATAGCGAGGACTGCGGTTTTGCGGGCTATTGCTGTGAGAGCGGCTTTTAGAACGCTCCCGAAACATAGGCGCAGCCGAGCACAGCACCCAGGAGAGCATGAGCAACACGATCGGTTTGTAAAAGAATACGGGTTTCACGATAACTCGTTATATCGACCTGGGAGCGCGGTAACTTCAGTAAGAAAGGAGAAGGGTTGAAAGGGCCAAGGGGAGCTAGCTCCCCTTGGATTGTATCTTGAAAAATAGAAAATCCAATCTTGAAAAACCCAAAATGGTGGGCAAGAGTGAAAGAGTAGGAGTGTTACCATCCTTTGGATTGGTCAGAAAGA
>JANYDI010000175.1 GCA_025363695.1 Opitutia bacterium | reverse complement strand
CTAAAACGTGAATACAAGTGTCACCCCTGTAGGGCTCAAGATCTTTTTTCTATGCCAAACCCAGGGCTAAAGCCCTGGGCTGACAAGCATTCGCCCCTTCAGGGCTCTCATTTTGTGGTTTGTTTTTAAATAATTATTTATCAACCCTAACGGATCCATTAAAACAGGTTTTAAATTTAATTGTTCACACGCCCTAATTCATAAAATACACCCGGATCGCTTCGCGATCTGTGGGGGCCTTAGTATGCCCTCCCAGGGTGCGATTTTATTAAAATGCATCGCATTTTATAAAATCGCACCCTGTAGGGGATCCTAAGGGGGACAAGTCCCCCTTGGCCCTTCCCTTTCCCCAAAAACATATCATGTTACTCTCCGCTAAGCAGTTAAAGAAAAGTTATCGTGGCCGGGCCGTCGTGGCGGGCGTGAACATCCAGTTAGCTGCTGGGCAAGTCGTGGGGCTGCTGGGGCCTAATGGTGCTGGGAAGACGAGTACCTTTTATATGCTTACGGGCCTCGTGCGGCCGGATAGCGGGCAGGTATTTATGGGGGATGAGGAGGTGACGCAGTGGCCCATGCATCGCCGGGCGCGGGCGGGCTTGGGGTATTTGCCGCAGGAGGCGTCGATCTTTCGTGGTTTGAGTGTGGAGGAAAACCTGCTGATGGTGGCGCAAACCCTGGCTATTCCTAAAGCACAGCAGGAGGAACGGGTGCATAAGCGCCTTGAAGCGCTGGGATTGTTACGCATCGCCCACAGTCGGGCTTATGAGCTCAGCGGGGGCGAACGGCGTCGTGTAGAAATTGCACGATCTCTTATTTTGGAACCCCATTTCATGCTCCTGGATGAGCCCTTTAGCGGCGTAGACCCCATTAGCGTACAGGATGTGCAAGCCCTGATCTTGAAGCTTAAAAGCGAAGGTATCGGGATTTTGATTACGGATCATAATGTGCGAGAAACGCTGTCTATTGTGGATCATGCCTACTTGCTTTACGAAGGCAGGGTGCTTTTTTCAGGCCCGGCGCATACGCTGATTGAAGATCCTAGCGCAAGAAAACTGTATTTAGGCTCGGCATTTAAGTTATAAATATTTCGATTTGCATTTAGGTCCATCATCGTTTTATAATGGAAGGGAGGACCGCTCTATGACTGCCCTAAAAATCGCCTTCTTGTTGCTTACCTTTTGTTCTTTAAAAGCTGCTCTTTATGTTCGAGAAGAAGAACTCTTCTTGGCCCTGCATTCGGTGGACAAAAAAACACTGGAACAGTTTCTGCACGATGCGCCCCTGAGCCCTGCGGCTACCGCTATCCTACAGCAACGCTACCCCGAAAGCCACCCGACGCCCTCGTTAAAAAAGAAGGAACGATCGGAGCCGTATTTACGGGCCTTTCAAGCCCTGCTGGCCACGGTGCTACAACACCTGCCTCCAGAAGGCTATATCCCGTTGTTGAAGAGAAGCCATTCAGAAAGCCTCAACGTCACCCCATTGGGCCCTGAAAGTTTTGAGCACTTGCTGAGTGCTCTGGATTTTTATTACCTGGAGCACCTTGCCATGCAAAGCACGCTTATGGAACCCCTGGTCATGCATGTTTTGACTCGGCGTTATCATTTGAAGCTTAAGGAGCTCGAATGTTTCATCAAGGCCAGCAACGCACGCATGATGTATGCTCATTATGATAAGGAAATCAATGATGCGCAGTACGACGCGATCGCGGTTATCATGAATGGGTTGGAAACCTACTGGAAGCGAGCGCTCTTGCCCCAAGAGCCCGTCTCTTTGCACACTTATAGAAAGCTCCGAGCCTTTTTAAGCTCTGACGTTTATCATCTTTTTAGCAAGACAAGCCTGGGCGAGTTTTACAAACAGCATAGGCTGGAATTCCATGGCAGCTACGCCCTATTGATCGAAGAAGAAACCCCAGCTCCCACCACGCGTTCCTGCCCTGAGCTGCCTACCCTCAGCCCTGCCGTAGAGCCCGATCTGCAACGCAATCGCAGTACCAGTGCGGAACCGAAGCGTAGGATTTGCATCGGAGCACAAAGGGCCAAGGGGCGCTTGCGGGTGCGCGCACCTTGGCCCTTTGTGCTCCGATGCAAATCCTACGCTTCGGTTCCGCACTGGTACTGCGATTGCGTTGCAGATCGGGCTCTACGGCAGGGCTGAG
>JANYDI010000166.1:10000-24165 GCA_025363695.1 Opitutia bacterium | reverse complement strand
GTAAAGTTGCACTGGTTGCCGTTATGCGCAAAATGGTAGTGTGCTTAAATTCCATGATAAAAAACAACAAACTTTACCAAGAAAATTATGAATTTTAGACTTTTACTCTTGACTATCTAGACGGTAGATCGCTTCGCGATCCGGGTGTATTTTTTTGAATTGCTTCGAGCCGGTTTGATGCCAAAGATTATAAATCCCAGCAATCAGGACGTGTAACAAACCACACTTAAGGAGGCCTGAAGGGCCGGCAGATCGTAGCCCAGGGCGTAAGCCCTGGGTCCGGGATGGAAAAAAACCAGAGCCCTGTAAGGGCGGCACTCAAAACGTAAATACGAGTGTCGCCCCTGTAGGGCTCAAAATCTTTTTTCACCCGTAAACCCAGGGCTTACGCCCTGGGCTACGATCTGCCGGCCCTTCAGGCCTCCTTAATGTGGTTTGTTTTTAAATAATTATTTATCAACCCCCAATGCACCCCTCAAACCGGCTCGAAGCAATTCATGAAATACTCCCGGATCGCTTCGCGATCTGTGGGGGCCTTGTATCCTACTACCCGATAGCGATTTTCCTAAAATGCGTTAGCATTTTAGAAAATCGCTATCGGAAAGGGGATCCAAGGGGAGCGAGCTCCCCTTGGCCCTTTACGCTTCCTTTATTTCCCTATTATATAGAACCGCCAATTCCCTTAAATACTCCGCATCCGGGTACTCCGCCGCCTCAACACGCCACTGCCAGTTGCCCTGGGCCTGCCCGGGCGTGTTGAGGCGGGCTTGGGGGCCTAGGCTAAGCAGGTCGGAAAGGGGAATCACGACCAAACGGGCGCAGGAGGCATAGGCGCAGCGCACGGCATCCCAGGCGATACGGCTACCATCGACGCGCAGATAGCGGCGAATACGATCTTTTACAACTTCAGGACTACTGGCATACCAAGAACAAAAGGTGTCGTTGTCGTGGGTGCTGGTATACAAAACGGTATTCGGTTGCGTGTTATGCGGCAGATGCGTATTGGTGGCATCGGAACCAAAGGCAAACTGCAGCACCTGCATGCCTGGTAAGCCGGTTGCGGCCAAGAGCGCGTGAACACTGGGCAAGAGGTCACCCAAGTCCTCAGCAATAAAGCGTTTTTGCGGCAAGGCTTTTTTAACAGCTTGGAAAAAATCTAGTCCTGGACCCGTCTTCCAGACGCCCTTTATGGCCGTTTCCTGACCCGCGGGAATGGCCCAATAGCTATCAAAGGCGCGGAAATGATCGATTCTCAATATATCATAGTATTCAAATTGGTGCTCAAGGCGCTTGAGCCACCAAGCATAGTCCTGTGCCTTGTGGACCTCCCAGTTGTAGAGCGGGTTGCCCCAAAGCTGACCGGTTGGAGAAAAATAATCCGGAGGCACCCCAGCCAGTGTTTTGAGGTCGCCATTAGGGTGCATGTCAAAAAGCTCTGGCTGGGCCCAAGCTTCCACGCTGTCATGGGATACATAGATCGGTAGATCTCCGATAATGCTTACCCCGCGTTGCCGTGCATAACCCCTAAGCTTTTGCCATTGAGCCCAAAAAACGTACTGACAAAAGCATTCCATCTCATCCTGGGGCAAAAGCGTTTGACTTGAACGTAAGCTGTATTCCTGCGGCCACTGCCACCAAGGGTTTTGGTCAAAACGCCGCTTTAGGGCTCTAAACAGGGCATAAGGCCGCAACCAAGCGGCCTGTTTATCCTTAAATGCCTCATACGAGCCATAAATCGGCTCTAGTTTTTCAGGATTTTGGCAAAAGCGCTGATACGCCTGCGCCATAATCGGCCGATGCTGCTGCCACAGCCCTCCAAAGTCTACACGGGTTTGCGACAGGCCTTCCAAGGCCGAAAGGTCCGTGATCAACCCACAAGCCTTTAGCTCCTCCAGGTCTATAAAATAGGGATTCCCAGCAAAGCTGGAAAAACACTGGTACGGCGAGTCTCCAAAGCCCGTGGGCCCTAGCGGGCAGGTCTGCCAATAGGAGCACTGCGCCGCTGCCAAAAAGTCAACAAAAGCTCGCGCCTGCGCGCCTATTTGCCCAATGCCCAGGCGTCCAGGCAGGCAACTCACGTGGAGGTGTATGCCCACTGCACGCTGCTGCAGGCCTTGAAGAAGAGGTTTCATACGGAAGAAATGAAGTTTAAAGGGCTTAAGGGGCGCCGTGGTCCCCTTAGGATCCCCTTTCGATAGCGATTTATTAAAATGCTAGCGCATTTTAAGTAAATCGCTATCGGGCAGGTAGATACTAAGCCCCCCATAGATCGCGAAGCGATCCGGGAGTGCTTTATGAACGGCTTCGAGCCGGTTTGAGGGGTGCATTGGGGGTTCAGGCAAGGAAGGGAAGTGCGTAGCGCACTACGGTGCGTGAGTCACTTCCATTCCGCAGCATCAACCCCCAATGTGCCCCTCAAACCTCTCCCTTCTTCCCAACCCACAGCTAGCAGCAGGGGCGCGTAGAGGTCCAGGCTCAGCGGGATGCGAATGCTTTCTTGTTCTTCGATACTGGGGGAGCGGTCTAAAAACTGTAGCTTTGGGGCGTCTTCGATGAGGGCCATGGGCGTGCACTCGGCCCCTTCGCCCATGACCAGGACAGCGCTTGTGGCCAAGGCGTCTAGGAGGTTGATGCGCGTCATCTTTAATAAATTACCATAAAGGTCGGGCTTGCCGATATAAGAATAAAGCGGCTCAAAGCCGCTCCAGCCCAAGGCCACGCCGGTGACACCTGAGCGCAGGATACTCGTCTTGCTATCGGTGATCAGCACGCCTAAGTGCTTGATGTTGTGGCGTTTGCGCAAAAAATCCCAAATAAAAACGGCTGAAGCCTGGCTGTCTTTGGGCAATAGAACGTAAGCATCTTTAGCGTTAGATTCATCAATGCCTGCTGAGGCCATGAGCATGCCATCGGTCAGGGTCAGGCAGACGCCATAAGGGTTTGCAGGTCCTCTCACAACCGCATCGGCTTGTGAGGTAATGAGTTTTTCCTTACTGACGGCACCCTTGGCCACCACACGGCCTTCGCACAGGCTCACCACCTTAGAGGTCACCACGACGATGCAGCCTTCGCTGAGTGCGGGAACGAAGGTTTCCAGCAAAGCGGTCAAGGAATCGCCCGGCTCCACCCGTGTTGTTTTAATCGCTTGGACCTTCATTTTCCGCTATATTCCCAGAGCAAGCGCGGCCTAGGCGTTCGTTGATCGCGCTAGAAAGGCCGTCGGCACCAGGCGCTTGCTGCAAATAAAGGTGCTGCAGTCCCAAAGTATCGAGTATCCGCAGTTGCGCATACAGCCGCTGTGCGGCCACGTGCACATCACCGTCTTCGCTGAGCCAAAACACCCGACAATTCGCTGAGGGCAAGTACTTTGCAGGTTTTTTAAAAAAAAGACAGGCATGCGGGCGCGTATCCACGGGGGGCATCTGCGAAAAAAGGCTTGCTGGACATTTTGGGCTATAATGCCGCTCCAAAAGCCCGGGAGCGATCAAGGGCCCTGCCGGCCCTGCCGGCCCTACCGGCCCCGCCGGCCCCATAGGGGCGTTTTTAGGAGCCACTTGGGGTAAAAAGCCCAAAACGGGCTCCAATTGCTCAGCCGTAAGGGGCCCTAAGCGCAAAATCACCGCTGGATGTGGCCCTGAAATGTCTAAGATCGTAGATTCCAGGCCCAAAGCACAAGGGCCGCCATCCACGATCAAAGGGACGCGATCCCCCAATTGCTCCCAGACATGCTGCGCGCACGTAGGACTGATGTAGCCAAAGGGATTCGCGCTGGGGGCCGCCAAAGGCAGGCCACAAGCCGCTAGAACACTGCGCATCAAGGGATGTGCAGGACTGCGCACGGCCACAGTCGGCAAGCCTGCTGTCACGATTTTAGGCACACACGCCCGCTTGGGCATAATCAGCGTCAAAGGCCCTGGCCAAAACCGTTCCATCAATGCCCGAGCCAAAGGAGTCAGGACAGCCAGTTGCTCCGCAGCGTTTGCGTCCAAAACATGGCAAATGAGGGGATCTTCCAGGGGTCGACCCTTAGCCTTAAAAATCGCCGTGCAAGCTCGCGAGCTCAACGCATTGGCTGCCAAGCCGTAAACCGTCTCGGTGGGCAATGCCACTATTTGGCCATCGAGCAATAAACGCGCCGCCTGGGCGACAGCCTCTGGACTGCCTGCCATCGCTATTGCAATAAAAGCATCGAACGCGCCCGCTTAATGGCCTTGCTTACGGCCTTTTGCTGGCGAGAACTCAAGCGTGTCATCTTGCGTGGCATGATCTTGCCCGTCTCTGTAACGTAACGCGACAAATACTCCGTATTCATCAGCCCCAAGTCCTGCGGATTTACCCGTTTTGATTCAGTTTCCATAACCCGGGCATCCAAGCAGTATAGTGCTCCAAAAGCAAGCATTATTTTAAAGGGCCAAGGGGAGCTTGCTCCCCTTGGATCCCCTTTCCGATAGCGATTTTGCAAAATACTGCGTATTTTGGAAAAATCGCTATCGGGATAGGCTATACAAGGACCCCCACAGATCCCTTCGGGATCCGGGTGTACCTTTCGAACTGCCTTGGAAGGGTGGTTTTAGCGGAGGCATTTTGACGTTTAGACAAGGAACTGAGCGCGACGTGTGCTACAGCACTCGAGCGCGAAAGTGACGCCGTATAAACTCAAAAGGTCCCGCTAAAACCACCCTTCGGGGATCCTAAGGGGACCACGGCTCCCCTTGGCCCTTTAACTTTCAACCCCCAATCGTGCCATAATCGCTTGCAACTCCTTGGCATCGCGATACTTAAGGACGATGCTGCCCTGGGTACGGCCTTGGCGAATGGCCACTGGCGTTTGGAGGCTATTGGAGAGGAGGGACTCAAGGCGTTGGAGGGCTTGGCGTTGGGTTGGCGGGAGGATGAGTTGGGGGTCACCGCTTTTGCCTTGAACGAGGGCTTGTTGCGTGAGGTCGCGCACGAGTGTTTCTGTTTGGCGGACGCTGAGGGCTCGCTCAACGCTGCGACGGGCGGCCCAGAGTTGGTCTATGGAACGTGTCAGTCCCAGGAGCACCTTGGCGTGGCCCATACTCAGCAGGCCTCGAGAGAGGTAGCCTTGGATCTCGGCATCGAGTTGCAATAGACGCAAACTATTGGCAATGCTGGAGCGTTTGCGTCCGAGGTGTTGGGCAATTTTTTCCTGAGTGAGGCCAAAGTCGCGCATGAGACTGGCGTAGCCCAAGGCTTCTTCGATGGCGTTAAGGTCTTCTCGCTGAAGGTTTTCCAGCAAGGCTAGGGTAGCTGCGGTGGGGTCATCGGCATCGACGATACGAGCGGCGATGCGTTCCCACCCGAGGGCTCGACAGGCTCGCAGACGCCGTTCGCCGGCTACGACTTCGTAGCCATCGGCCTTGGGCCGGACACAGATGGGTTGCAAAAGCCCTTGGGCGCGGATGCTTTCCTTGAGGGACTCCATCGCTTCCGTGTCGAAATCATGCCGAGGCTGATAGGCGCTGGCATGGATCTGCGCCACCAGCAAAGCATGGTAGTCGCTGACCGGAGGGTTTAGCGTTACACTTTTGGGTTCCTGAACCTGCGGCGGCAAAAGGCTGACTTCCTCAACAGCGGAGCTTGCGCCTGAACTGATCAGCGCCCCAAGTCCACGACCCAGCACCCCTTGTTTTTTATTTGTCATAGGATCAATGTTAAGAACCTCCCATCAAAACAGGTTCTCGGGGATGAATAAATCTTGCCCTTTTTGAAGTTGGTTAGGGTCTTTTATGCCGTTAACGCTTTGCAACAGCGAAAGGCTGATTTTGTATTTGCGGGCAATAGCGCTGAGGGTCTCGCCCTGAGCTACCGTGTGCAGCAGGCCTTTTTGAAGTTGGGCAAAGGAAGGCTCTTGCTTGGTCGGTTTACTTTCTTGAGCGACCTTGTCCAGGGCACGCTGCGTTTGTTGGCCAAAGACCTGTAATTGCTGGGAAACGGCGGCCACGATGCGGGTTTCATGAGCTGCCAGAGCTTCTTTTTGCTGCAGCTTTTGAGCTTCCAAGGCTGCCTGCAGCTCGACAAGCCTAGCATGGGATTGCTGCTGCGCCTGCTGGACTTGGAGTAAGCGTTCCTGTGTTAAGCGGTGTTCTCCCTCTAAATTTTCAAGATCTAACTGTAAACGTCCACAGGCTTGCTGCCAAAACGCCGTCTCTTCTTTGAGATCGGCAATGGCCTGCCTGAGGGCTGTTTCCCCAAGGGCCAGCCCGGGGCACAGCAGCAGTGTGAATAGCATCCATTTCCGCATAGAACAAACGTAAGCTAACGGCCGAGGACTGTCAAGTCTTGAGCATTTTTTAACGGTCCAAGTTTTTAGGGTTTATGTCCTTAAGCAAGCCCTTAAGGGCTTTGCCAGGTTTAAATTTAATAGCAGCGCGAGCAGGAATGAGTATATTTTGGTCGGGTTTATTCGGATTACGACCTATGCGTGATTTACGTTTTTGGATTGAAAAAACCCCAAAGCTACGCAATTCAACGCTATTTCCTTGCCCAAGTGCATTCAGGATGCTGTCTAGGGTCATTTGGACGATATCACGAACATCGTTTTGTCCGATGCCCGTTCTATCGTGAATACTCAGTATGATATCTTTTTTTGTTAAATTTGCCATAACGAATTTTTATTTAATCCTCGCAATGCGTGGGTACAAGAGGAAAGTACGGAATTTTTCATCAGAAAATCAAGTAATTTTTTTAAGTATAACTAGCAATGTGTTGAAAAAATAAAAAAGCTGCGCTTCGGAGGTAAGGAGATAAGCTGGATGTAATATTAAACTCTTGGCCACAAAAAAATAGAGTTGCCTTTGGCGAACAGAAGCTTAGCATCCGCAGTGCAATGAATTGGATTCAGATATCAGGAGCCCTTGAAATGGGGCTCATCTACGGCGTAGTGGCCATGGCCATTTACCTGACCTTTCGTGTGATTGATTTTCCAGATCTTACGGTAGATGGAAGCTTCACCTTGGGCGGCGCTGTGGTGGCGGCCCTCATCGTAAGCGGAACCTCGCCCTGGCTAGCCACCCTGGCGGCCAGTATTGCCGGGGCTTGCGCAGGCGCTGTTACGGGGCTTTTACACGTTAAAGGCCGCATCTTGGGGCTTTTGGCAGGCATCTTAACCATGACAGGGCTTTATTCGATAAATTTGAGAGTCATGGGACGTTCGAATATTTCTTTAATCGGCGAACCTACGCTTTTTGGTTCCTTGTCGCAAGGAAGCTCTAAAATACCCGCAATCGCCGGCCTAGCGCTTGTAGTCATGATCCTCTTGGGGCTTTTTTTGATGAGCGAAATCGGCCTTGGCTTGCGAGCCACGGGCATCAACCCGCGCGTCAGCAAGGCCTATGGCGTACGCGTTCACAGCATGATCATCCTGGGCCTGACCCTCAGCAATGCCCTTGTGGCCTTTGCCGGAGCCGTTTTTGCCCAATACGGTGGCTATTCAGACCTCTCAAATGGTCAAGGAAGCATCGTTACCGGCCTAGCTTCCGTCATTATCGGCGAGGCTATCATCCGCTCTAGTCACGTGTTTTGGGGGCTTCTTGGCTGTCTTCTGGGGTCCATTGTGTATCATCTCGCCATTACTATGGCCTTAAACGCCAGCGACCTGGGCCTTAAAACTTCGGATATGAATCTGGTAAAAGCGCTGCTGCTCATCCTTGCCCTGTTGCTGCCCAAGATGAAACGCGCCACCAAAGCTTCCGTGCCATGATAGAACTCGATAACATTCATGTCGTTGTGGGACAAGGGACTCCGCTGGAAAAGCACATCCTCAGAGGCGTAAGCTTGCGGATCGATACCCACGAATTTGTTACCGTCATCGGAGGCAATGGAGCCGGAAAGTCTACGCTGCTCAATGCCATCGCAGGGGACATCCCCGTAGCGCATGGCCGTTTGCTTATCGATGGCAAGGACGTCACGCATCACACAACAGAAGCCCGCGCCCAGTCCGTCAGCCGCGTCTTCCAAGACCCTATGCTGGGCAGCTGCGCCACACTGACCATAGAGGAAAACCTTGCCCTGGCGATGGCTCGAGGGCGCTCACGTGGCTTTAGCTTCGGACTCAATAAAAACCGCCGCGAGCACTTCCGATCCCTCCTAGCCGACCTAGGCTTAGGTTTGGAAAATCGCCTCAAGGACCCCATCGGCACCCTTTCAGGTGGGCAACGCCAAGCCGTAAGCCTCCTGATGACGACGCTGCGGCCCTCCAAAGTGCTACTGCTCGACGAGCACACGGCGGCCCTGGACCCCAAGATGGCTAAGACCATCCTAACCCTAACAGACCGATTGGTCCGCGAATATCAGCTTACAGCCGTGATGATCACCCACAGCATGAGCCAGGCCCTCGCCCACGGGAATCGTACGCTGCTCATGCAGCACGGAAAAATCCTCCAGGACCTCCACGGAGACCAACGCACGCTGCTGAGTAGTCAGGACCTGTTGAGTTTTTTTGAGTAGGGCTAAGGGGAGCTAGCTCCCCTTAGGATTCCCTTTCCGATGGGCAATTTTACAAAATGCTAGCGCATTTTGGTAAAATTGCCCATCGGGAAACGCTATACTAAGGCCCCCGCAGATCGCGAAGCGATCGCGATTTTTACAGCAGGACGGTGTCAACTATTAAGGCAATAACGATAATGCGTATTTTACCCTTGACAACAGAAGACTAAATGGTCTTTTTGGAGGAATTGAGAGAATACATACTTATTCGCTGCCTAGAAGCTTACCCCTAAGTAATCACATCAGGGAAAAAATGTCAAAATCAGAGAACCTATTCATTCGTCTTTTATCTACACAAGACATCACTGCGATGGCGAAAGCCTTTGCAAAATCGAATTGGTCGCAAAAGTCGGCCTCTATGTTTAGTGATTACTTTTCGGAGCAAGAAAAAGGCGAACGCCTTATTTGGATTGCCTTTTTTAAAGGCCAACCCGCTGGATATATAACGTTGAAGCGGCTGTCCAGATATGAGCCTTTTGCCATAAAGGGCATTCCGGAAATTATGGATTTGAACGTGCTTCCGGAATTTCGGAACCGTGGCATTGGGTCAGCCTTGCTGCTTGAAGCTGAACAAGAGGCTGCCGCCAAAAGCGATACCGCAGGCATCGGCGTTGGGATTTATGGGGGAGCCGACGGAGGCTATGGCCCGGCACAAAAACTTTATATCAAGAAGGGCTACCTCCCCGATGGTCGCGGCGTTACTTTCCGTTACCGGGTTGCAACACCCGGCAAGGATTATCCGCTGGATGATGATTTGATTTTATGGTTTACGAAGAAGTTAAAAAAACCGTCCAAAACAGGCTCACGAGGTGGCGACAAATGATCGATTCCTAAGGAATCTGTGGTGGCCTTAAGCTCCACCTGCCCGATGGCGATTTATTTAAAATACGTAGTATTTTAATAAATCGCTATCGGAAGGGGATCCTAAGGGGCGCTTGCGCCCCTTAGCCCCTTAACCTACCCTACCCGCTTTTACCGCAGCATTTTTTGTACTTAAGGCCGCTGCCGCAGGGACATAGATCGTTACGGCCAGCATGGGGGCCCTGAGGTTTGGGGATAATGATTTGAATGTCAGGGATGGATACTTCGACGCCTTCTGGAGAAACTCCTGGATGGACGGCCTTTGCGCGCTTGACCATGCGAGAAAAGAGCGCTTCGGGGGCGTTGAGGTGGGTAAAACGCAGGCCTTCGACAGCGATGGCGTTACGAATCTCACGCATGAGGGCATTGAAGTACGCAAAGGCCTCGCTTTTGTATTCATTGAGAGGATCCTTTTGGCCATAACTACGCAACGAAACGCTGCGGCGCAATTCCTCCATTTCAGTGAGGTGCGTCTGCCAATGATGGTCGATATTACGAACAATGATATGGCGTTCCACTGAGCGTAAAAACGCAGCGTCATCTAGGTTTTCGCGCTCAGCATAGGCCTGCTTAATTTTCTCAAAAACATGATCTCCGATGGCTTGCGGGGTTTTGCCCTGCAATTCATCCAAGTGCAAAGCGACGGGAAAGGTATGATTTACCCAAGTAATGAACCCGCCGATTTCAAGGGCCTCTGGACTGGAACGCCCGGAGGACTCGAGCCCCAGGCGTTCCTCTAGGGTTTCTAAGATGAACTCGAAAATGAGGTCCTTAGGTGTTTCGCTGTGCAAGGCCTCGTTGCGCAGGGCATAAATGATCTGGCGCTGACGGCTTAATACATCGTCATACTGAAGTAGACGCCGACGCATCAAATAATGCAGCTGCTCCACCTTTTTTTGAGCCGAAGCGATTGAACGATTAAGCATCGGGTGCTCGAGCTCTTCGTCCTCGCCAAAGCTTTTTTCCAAAAGACGCGCTATCGGGCCAGCGTCGGCAAAGTGGCGCATGAGGTCATCTTCGAGCGAAACGTAGAACTTGGCCTCCCCGAGGTCACCCTGACGCCCACAACGCCCCTGTAGTTGACGGTCGATACGACGGGCTTCATGGCGCTCGGTCCCTAGCACGAGCAGCCCCATAGGCACTACTTCAGGTGCCAAGCGAATATCCGTCCCGCGACCCGCCATATTGGTCGAAATCGTCACCGCTCCAGACTGACCGGCTAAGCTGATAATTTCCGCCTCTTGCTCATGGTGCTTGGCATTGAGCACCTGATGCGGAATCTTAGCGCCCTTGAGCATGCGGCTGACGACCTCCGAGGCCTCTACGGACGCGGTTCCGGCCAAAACAGGCTGACCCTTTTTGTGGGCCGCCTCGATATCACGAATAACAGCCTTATACTTACCTAGGCGTGTCTTGAAGATACTGTCATTAAATTCCTTACGCCTACAAGGCTTATTGGGAGGAATGACGCGTACGGGAAGCTTGTATATATCGAAAAACTCAGAGGCTTCCGTCTCCGCTGTCCCGGTCATTCCTGCAAGTTTATCGTAAAGCCTAAAGAAATTTTGCAGCGTGATAGTTGCATAGGTCTTCGTTTCGTGCTCGATCTTAACCCCTTCTTTGGCCTCAACGGCTTGATGCAGACCCTCGCTCCAGCGACGCCCAGGCATGACGCGCCCTGTGTTTTCATCGACAATCAGCACTTTATTGTCCTGAATCACGTAGTCCACGTCTTGCTCATAAAGGCAATAGGCGCGCAACAACTGGCTCAGCGCGTGTATCCGAGCGCTTTCCTGAGCAAAAACGACCTCCGCGCTTTCCTTCTGGCGGTGGCGCTCCTCGTCCGTGAGGTCTTTTCGTCCATCCAATTGACTGAAAATCAAGGGCAAATCCGGCAGCAAAAAAGCCTGATCATCGCCTGGACATAGGCGCTTTCGGCCTTTTTCGGTCAAGTCGGCCTCGCGCTGCTTTTCATCAATTTCGAAAAAGAGGTGTTCTTTGTATCTATAAAGCTCCTCCTTGTTGAAGTCGCTGTGCATCTCCAAGGCAAACTTTTCAAAACGCCGGCGTATGGCCCCGTTTTCCATCACCTTCATGAGTTGCCGGTTCCGCGGCATTCCCATGCGCACCTGTAACAGAGCCACTAAGCCGGCATACTGGATCGCTTTGTTTTCGCTATGAATGCCCTCTAAGGCCGTCGTTATAAGGTCATTACAAAGCTCCACTTGAAGCGTGACGAGGCGACGCACGCTATCCCGCAGCTCCATAAAAAGCTTACCGCCATCGTCTTGAGCCGGACCGGAAATGATCAAGGGCGTACGCGCCTCGTCAATCAGCACGGAGTCCGCTTCGTCCACGATCGCGTACGCATAGTGACGCTGGACTTGATCTTCATTGCGCATGGCCATGCCGTTGTCGCGCAAGTAATCAAAGCCCAGCTCGGAAGCCGTCACGTAGGTAATATTGCAAGCATAAGCCAAGCGACGCTCATCCGACTCCATATCGTTTTGGATACAACCCACGCTCAAACCCAAAAAGCGATACAAGTAGCCCATCCACTCGGAGTCACGACGGGCCAAATAGTCGTTCACCGTCACCAATTGAACGTTTTTACCCGTCAGGGCATTCAGATAAAGCGGTAATCCGGCCACCAAGGTTTTACCTTCGCCGGTGCCCATTTCCGCGATGGCCCCCTGATGCATCGCTATACCACCAATAAGCTGCACGTCATGATGCACCATCTGCCAGGGGATGTGGTGGTCGCAAACCAGTAGTTCTTTTCCGCACAAACGCCTGGCAGCATTTTTCACCACCGCAAAAGCCTCGGGCAGCAAGGCATCTAGCTGCTCTCCGGCCTGAAAACGCTGCATGAACTCCTGCGTCTTGGCCTGAAGTTGCTCATCCGTCAAGGAACGATAGTGCTCCTCCAAGGCACAGATTTTTTGGACCACAGGCTTGCATTGCTCGACAAACTTACGATGCGAGCGACCCTGAAAACGTCTGAACAAAGAAAAAATCATATTCCCTCCTACCATAAGGAGAAATCTTCCTAAAGCAAGCCCTAAAGTGTGAGGCTAGCGACTACTCCCTGCTTGAAATTTCGTATAGCCAATCTGTAAGCTCGATAAATAGTCAAAAAGCGTCCCCCAAAAACTCCTGAAATAAAATAAAAAAGCACCGATTCCAAGTACAACAAGACCGAACTTTGGGCTGTGGCCTGTCTGTAACCAAAATAGTACTTTAAGGTAAAAATGGACAAAAAAACAAGAAGAAATAAAGAACTACCCTCTGATTTAATTGTTTTACTTTCAATATTTATGACAAACGATTTAGTGCGCAGAACGCCCAAGGCTACTAGAACGCCCAAGAAATAGAGTGCCAAAGAAATAAAAATCAAGTTTTCATCGCTTGCTTTTAAAATTCTAGTTAATGCCAAAAAGAAAAGGACACAGGGCGATATCGCTAGGCGAAACAAAGAGACTTCTCGAGTTTTCAATGCTTTAATGCCCAAAAAAACAAAATAAATAAAAATACCCCAAACGTAAAGAGGTGTGCCCTTTAAAACAGAAAGCATGAGAATTATTTCGATTTTGATTTAAAAAAAAGACCCGAAAGCGCAATGAAGCGCCTTCGGGCCATAACCTTGGCAATAACCTACTCTCGCGCGGCGTGTTGACCGCACTACCATCGGCGACTGAGGGCTTAACGAGCGTGTTCGGAATGGAAACGTGTGTTTCCCCCCATCTATGGTCACCAAGAAGGGTCCTCCTAATGCAAGTTGGTTAATCTCACATTGATCACAGGAAAATTAATAAAAATTGCAAGTTTAGTTTCTGTGCACACACAACGGATATAAATGTGTATTTTATTATAAACCCTTACGAGTAATTAGTACTGGTTAGCTCAATGCATTACTGCACTTACACATCCAGCCTATCAACCTAGTAGTCTTCTAGGACTCTTTAAAGTTCCGAAGAACTTAGGGAAATCTTATCTTGGGACGAGCTTGGCGCTTAGATGCTTTCAGCGCTTATCTCTTCCATACTTAGCTACCCGGCGCTACTGCTGACGCAATAACCGGAACACCAGCGGTATGTCATTCCCGGTCCTCTCGTACTAAGGAATGAACCCCTCAAATTTCCAAACGCCTGCAGCGGATAGAGAGCCAAACTGTCTCACGACGTTTTGAACCCAGCTCGCGTACCACTTTAATCGGCGAACAGCCGAACCCTTGGGACCTTCTTCAGCCCCAGGATGTGATGAGCCGACATCGAGGTGCCAAACAGCGCCGTCGCTATGAACGCTTGGGCGCTATCAGCCTGTTATCCCTAGGGTACCTTTTATCCTATAAGCGATAGCGATCCCACGAACAACTACCGGATCACTTGAGCCTGCTTTCGCAACTGCTCGACTTGTATGTCTCACAGTAAAGCTTCCTTATGCTCATGCACTCTAGACTTGATTGCCAACCAAGCTGAGGAAACCTTCGCAATCCTCCGTTACTCTTTAGGAGGAAACCGCCCCAGTCAAACTGACCCCCTAGCAATGTTCTTCGCCCGGATCACGGAACGAAGTTAGATGCTTAACAAACAAAGAGTGGTATTTCACCGATGACTCTGGAGCACCCTGAGGCACTCCTTCATAGTCTCCCACCTATGCTACGCATTGAAAGTCAAACAACAATACCAGGTTACAGTAAAGGTCCATAGGGTCTTTCCGTCCTGCTGCAGGTCCGCGGCATCTTAACCGCGACTACTATTTCACTGGGCATCTCTCCGAGACAGCGGCCAAATCGT
>JANYDI010000166.1:0-5000 GCA_025363695.1 Opitutia bacterium | reverse complement strand
CAATGGCACGGAACTTATAGAGTCGTTACATCATGCGATCAAGGAGGCCTATATGCCCAATGGAGATCTGGAAGTGCAGCTGAGTCGCAATTGGGCCCCCTTGGCACTTCCTCAACGGGAATGGTCTTTGAAGATGATTAATAACATCAATGATGCCCTAGCCAGCTACATGACCGTACGCTTTGAGCTTGCTTGCGGCCCCCTCAAACTGGGGCCCTTTGTCGTGGGCGTGCGTTGCTCGCTTTGGCAAGAAGGCTGGATGAGCAAAGGCGACCTCAAGCGCGGTACCGCCTTAGAGCCTCACCTTTTTGTGGCCAAACGGGTCGACACTTTACGCTCACGCGGGGAACTGGTTGCCCTCGATGCCCCCTTTGCCGACTACGAACTCACACGACGCTTGCCTGCCAAACGACCCCTGACCCAAAGCGACATCGCCGCCAAACCCCTCATCCGCAGAGGCGAAATCTTTGACGTCATTGCCGAAGAAGGCCAATTACACATTTGCATGAAAGCCATGGCCCTAGAAAACGGCACCAAAGGCGACGTGATCCAAGCTCGTAATCTGATTTCCAACAAAATCATCCACGCCCAGGTTACCCACGACCGCAAAGGAAAAGTACCGTTTTAGGGGGGCATTGGGGCTTGGGACGGCGTCCTTGAAGTGACTCACGCACCGTAGTGCGCTACGCACTTCAATTCCTTGTCCGAAGCCCCAATGCCCCCCTAAAACGGGCTCAAAGCACGTCTTCCAGCCCTCTTCGATCGCAAAGCGATCTGTGGAGGCCTTAGTATAGGCTTCCCGATAGGCGATTTTTATAAAATGCATCGCATTTTTAAAAATCGCCTATCGGAAAGGGGATCCTAAGGGGAGCCAGCTCCCCTTGGCCCTTTTAACGCTACCTCCCTTCCTTCACCCTTCCCCTTAAAACTTCACCCATGAAATCCCACCTCGCACTCCTACTGCTACCCCTTAACCTACTGGCAAGCTCCCTATGGCGGACCCAGGGGAACAGCGAGCGTGGGCTGGCTGGGAATCGCGTAGCTGCGCGCGTGGGAGACCCGCTTACGATCAGAATTGAGGAAACAAGCACCTTCACCGACATTCTTGCTCGTGGGTCAACCAAAACCAGTGCCGTCAATGACACGATCAGCCAGCTCTTGTTTAGCCCAAAAGGCTCGAATGCCTTCACCCAAAACGGTCAACTTCCTGGCGTAGTTTTTGCTGGGAATAATGCTTTTACCAGTAGTGGAAACACCAATCACAGCCGAAAAATCAGCACCCTGATGGTGGTCATGGTCATTGATGAACTCCCCAATCGCAATTTGGTAGTCGAAGGCAGCCGAACCGTGAGCATAGACGGCGAAACCCAGTACGCGGTCGTATCGGGCATCATCCGACCTGAAGACATCGAGCACGACAACACCGTAAACTCCAACCAAGTTGCCAATCTGAATGTGCGCCTCTTCCCTGAAGGCTCTATCGCCAATGCCGGCCGCAGGGGCGTCATCAGTGGAGCCTATGAGCAAATCAACCCCTTGTGCTAAGTTTTTGATGGAAAGTTATATAAAATACAGCACACCGATGCCCAGGCTTAAGGGGCTGCGCTTAACAGCCCAACGCCGCTGGTGGTTGCCTCACGTGTTTTTGGCGCTACTGCTATTGCTGGCGCTTACCCAGGCCCTATGCGCCTATCGGATCAAGGACATTACAAGCATTGGAGGCGTCCGAGACAATCAGTTGGTTGGCTATGGTATTGTTACCGGATTAGCAGGCACAGGCGACAGCAAGCTCGACTTCACCAATGCTGGATTAGCCAATGTCCTCAAGCACTTTGACATCAAAGTAGCCCCTGAAGCCATAAAGAGTAAAAACGTGGCAGCCGTCATGCTTACGGCCAATATTGGACCCTTTATTAGAGAGGGTACGCGCATCGACGTCATGGTCTCTTCCATCGGAGACGCCAAAAGCCTACAAGGCAGCGTTCTGATGCAAGCTCCCCTCAAGGGCGCTGACGGCCAAGTCTACGCCGTTGCTCAGGGCCCCATTGCGGTAGGCGGGTTTTTTGCGGGAAGCGAAGGCGCCGGCGGCGCTAGCGTCCAGAAAAATCACCCCACCGTGGGCATGATTTCCGCAGGAGCCATTGTTGAGCGAGAAATTAAAAGTGATTTTGATTTATTTTCTGGAATCAACCTGCAGCTGCGTAACCCTGACTTCACTTCAGCGGTACGCGTTGCAGACGCCATCAATCAACACTACCCCGCGCAAGCTATGGCCCAAAATGCCTCCAACGTACATGTCTGTATTCCCAAAAATTTTGAAGGCCAGATCGTCAATTTTATCGCTGCCTTAGGCCAAATAGAAACCCAGACCAACCTGTCTGCACGCATCATTGTCAACGAACGCACAGGCACCATCGTGGCCACCCCCAACGTTCGCATCTGCAAAGTAGCGGTAAGCCATGGCTCCTTGACCATATCCGTGACCTCCAACTCGGACGTTAGCCAACCCAATGCGTTATCCCAAGGTGGGAAAACGACCGTTACCCATTCGACCCAAACCGGCGTAAACGAAGTAGCAGGCGGCTTTACCATCATGGATGATTTTCCAACCATTGAACGTTTTGCTGCTGCCATGAACGCCTTGGGCGTCTCTGTGCGCGAAATGATGCCTATTCTTGAAGCCATTAAACAAGCGGGAGCCCTCAATGCGGAACTCATCCATGCGTAATAAACTTATCCTAGCATGCTTTTTGCTGCACAGCTTGAGTCTTTTTGGAAAGACTCCCCTTTATTTTACCCAACCCTCAGCGCTCAACAAGGTGCTCTACGACAAAAGCTTAAGCAAGGAAGAAAAAACCCAACGCCTATCCCAAGCCCACGACGCCTCTAATCCTGCGCAACTACCTCAAGGAAGCCCTCAAACCCATTTTTGAGACGGATGATACCGCCTCTGAAACCCAAAAAAGTGTTCATCGCGATTGGATGGCTGACACCCTAGCCGCAACCTTGAGCGCGTCCAAGCCTCTGCAATTTTCAAAAAAAAACGCTAAAAAAAATACGCCATGATGATTAACCTCCATAAACCTCCCGCAGATAACTCCCAGAAAAACTGGGAATTACTCGTGAACATCCTCCGATCCGAGCTGATAGAACATGGCATGCTGTACCAACTGTTAGACCAGCAACAAAACTGTATCTTTAAAAGACAAATCAGTCAGCTCGCCGCCATCAATCACGCCATTAATAGCCAAGTAACGGCGAATGATCGGCTGCGCTGTGAACGCGAACACCTCACGCGGCAGCTTTCCCGGGAGCTACTCATGGGCGAGGAAGGGAATTTAATCGATATATTAAGTCAATCCCCGCAAGCCCCTCAGCCCCTCGTACACAAGCTCATTGATGAACTGCTTCAACTTACGCAACGCATCCAGCGCAAAGTCTCACATAACCAAATCCTCCTGGCTCGAGCCAATGAGGTGACTGAAAATATTCTACGCACCCTCAAGCCCTGTTTCAATGAGAGGCTTATCTGAACCTTTGACGCTGCCTTGAATTAAGGGCCAAGGGGAGCCGTGATCCCCTTGGATCCCCGAATGGGAGTTTTAGCGGGGTCTTTTGAGCGGGGACTGTGTCACCTTCGCGCTCGAGTGCTGTAGCACACGTCGCGCTAGGTTCCTTGTCCGCACTCAAAATTCCTCCGCTAAAACTCCCATTCCAAGGCAATTCGAATAGGGCGTGTGATCAATTAAGCCAAACTAGTTTTGATGACATTTTTATCTTAATTTTTGATTAAAACCACAAAATGAGAGCCCAGAAGGGGCGACTTCTTGTCAGCCCAGGGCTTTAGCCCTGGGTTTGGCATGGAAAAAAGATTTTTGAGCCCTACAGGGGCGATTCATATAATTTGATATACAGAACATATTTAACAAGGTTTTGATACATTTTAATGAATCGCCCTTACAGGGCTCTAGTTTGTTTTTTACCCGTAAACCCAGGGCTAAAGCCCTGGGCTGACAAGCATTCGCCCCTACAGGGCTCTCATTTTGTGGTTTTAAGCTTAGTTAATTGATCACACGCCCTAATATATAATGTACCATGATAATAAAAACACTTTACCTGCTCGCCGCTTTTTACCTAGCTACGCGCACCCTGGCGATGGACGGCGTTGCGGAAACAACGCAGCTTACGCCCTCACTCCCTCAGGAAAACACAAGCACTACAGACTTCCCTTTGGAACAACTGCCTCCGGAAGTCATAGAGATGATTTATGGATATCTCACAGAGTTGCCAGATAAAGTAAATTTATCACTCGCAAATAAAAATCTGTGCTCCTTAAGGCCTTCGTTAAAATCAGTGAGGCTACATAATATCGAGGGACTTAGGAGGATTTTTGAGCATCGTGGTCATCTGAACTTTAATGCACCGATGGATGTGATATTCAGCTATCAATATAAGTATGAAAACACCCATATTAAAGCACAAGAAACACGTGTGCAATCATTTCAGCTGCCCCTGCAACTCTCTGACTGTCAATGGAAGGATTCAGACCTAGAAACCCTGGCGCCTGGATTAACGCAGCTGGAGATTTTTGATTTACGTAATAATCAAAAAATAACCCATACAGGGCTAGCGTTTTTGCCAAAAAGCTTGAAGCGCCTCAATCTGGCTTGCTGCCACCAAGTGACCGATGCATGGCTAAAAATCGTGGCGGAGTTGCCCCCGTTGCAACACCTTGATCTGCGTGGCTGCAGCCAAGTGACCGATACAGGCATAGCGTACCTGACGAGGTTGACCCAGTTGCAGCACCTCAATTTGAATGGTTGCCACCACGTGACCGACGCAGGCCTTGGGGTGCTGGCGGGATTAACCCAGTTGCAACACCTTGATCTGCATGGTTGCGACCACGTGACCGACGCAGGCCTTGGGGTGCTGGCGGGATTAACCCAGTTGCAACACCTTGATCTGCATGGTTGCGACCACGTGACCGACGCAGGCCTGGG
>JANYDI010000158.1 GCA_025363695.1 Opitutia bacterium | reverse complement strand
AAAAACAAACCAGAGCCCTACAGGGGCGATTCATTAAAAATGCATCAAATTTATTTAAAAATTAACTATGAACAATATATCAGGTTTAATGAATCGCCCCTGTAGGGCTCTAAATCTTTTTTCTATGCCAAACCCAGGGCTAAAGCCCTGGGCTGACAAGCATTCGCCCCTTCAGGGCTCTCATTTTGTGGTTTGTTTTAAATAATTATTTATCAACCCTAACGGATCCCTTAAAACAGGTTTTAATTGATCACACGCCCTATGCCCCCGATTGCGAAGCAATCTGTGGGGAGCCTTGTATCACCCTTCCCGATAGCGATTTATCTAAAATGCGCTAGCATTTTAATAAATCGCTATCGGCAGGGGATCCAAGGGGCGCAAGCGCCCCTTGGCCCTTTATCCTTCCACCTTCTACTTTCTCTTGACGTCGACTTAATTCTCATAAATACTGCTGGGCTTATGCCACACATTGCGATCGTGAATGGTCCGAACCTCAACGCCCTGGGGGTGCGCCAGCCGCAGCATTATGGGACGCAGAGCTTGGCGCAGCTGGAAGCGGCCTTGCGCAAGGAGGCGGCGACGTTGGGGATGCTGGTCTCGTTTTTTCAATCGAACCATGAGGGGGCCATCATCGACCATCTTTATGGCCTTAGGGAAGCCGGAGTGACAGGAATTATCCTAAATCCGGGGGCTTTGGCGCACACGAGTTTGGCCTTGCACGATGCCGTATTGGCTGTGGAGATTCCTACCATCGAGGTGCATCTATCGCAGCTCTTTCAACGAGCCCTGCTAGAGCCTGCAAGACGGCCTTTGTGTGTTGCTCCGGCTTGTCGGGGTGTCATTACGGGCTTGGGAGTCCAAGGCTACCTGTTAGCGCTCAGAGCCTTTTGCCACCATGATTCACCTTGATTTATTACCGGAAGCCTCGCTGTTTATTGAGCCCAAAGCCCTGTTGTTTTGCGACGGGCGTATTCGTCTGAAAAAAAGCTGGACGCCTGGGTTTTTTAAACGCCTAGGCTGCTTGCTTTCGGGCCAACAAGCTTTTAGGCCTTTAGCGGTAAATACGGGACAAACACAGGCCAGGCTGACTCTATACACGGGGCTAGGGCAGCATCAAGAGCAGATCGAAAAGGCTTTTTTTTGGAACACGCAGGCCTTTGTGTGTGCTACGCAGCCGTATACGCCTTTTTTGCGGCGACGTCTGCCTTCAGGAGCCTTCTTTGGGCTGGATAAAGGTCTGGGAGGCACGGTGACGCTGGGCGCTCCTGGAAGCATCGTCTCCGTGGTGATTGCGCCTAGCGAAGCGCTGTATGTCAACCCGCAGTGCCTCGTTGCTGCTCAGCAGGCGCTGTGCTTCAAAGTGCACAGGACGTCTACCGCGCTACTGCAAGTCCAGGGGCCCAACGTTTTGCTGCTCAGCGCACAGCCTTGGCCCATCCCACGCACAGCCTTGGGCCCCAAGAATACCCGAAAAGCCTGGTAGCTTTTATTAAAATAATCTTGACTTTTTATGGGTATAAGTCTATACCTTTACGGATGAATGTTCCCGATAGCCCTGCATCTAAGATTTTATTTAACGTAGTACAAGGCGCGTCTGGGGACTTTAAGGCACAGTGCCTAAACCCAGCAATTGCGCTTGCTTCCCCAAGCCTCGAAGGCCTCTGCCAGGACATCGAGCAAGCCCTCCTGCGGGCCTATCCTCCCGGAAAAGCTCCGCAGGCACGCAACGTTGCCTTGGCCTTTAGTGCCGAAGGGGCTAAGGGCTAAGGGGCACTCGTGCCCCTTAGGATCCCCTTTCCGATGGCGATTTATTAAAATATTACATATTTTAATAAATCGCCATCGGGAAGCCTATACTAAGGCCTCCCCAGATTCCTTCGGAATCGCTAAAACCACCCTTCCACGGCAGTTCATAAAGTATTCCCGGATTGCTTCGCGATCTGTGGAGGGCTTAGGTTCTGTGAAGGAAATTTTTTTAAAATAGAGCTCTTGCATAACCCTAGGGCGTGTGATCGATTAAATTTAAAACCTGTTTTAAGGAATCTGTTAGGGTTGATAAATTCTATTAATTTAACCAATAATCAAGATCAC
>JANYDI010000141.1 GCA_025363695.1 Opitutia bacterium | reverse complement strand
GAAGCGCAGGCCCTCGAGGCGCTGGTTGGGTTAATAAAAAAAGAGAATATGTGGTTTGAGGGGCGCATTGGGGGTTGATGCTTCGGAATGGAAGTGAAGAAGGGCTAAGGGGCGCTTGCGCCCCTTAGCCCTTCTTCACTTCCATTCCGAAGCATCAACCCCCAATGCGCCCCTCAAACCACATATTCTCTTTTTTTATTAACCCAACCAGCGCCTCGAGGGCCTGCGCTTCGGGGATATTGTACTCAACGCAAGTTTTGCCCTTGTAGAGGTTAATCTTCCCTGGGGCACCGCCGACGTAGCCAAAGTGGGCATCGGCCATCTCGCCAGGACCATTAACGATACAGCCCATGATGGCGATGGTAACGCCCTTGAGGTGTCCGGTGTGTTTTTGAATTTTTTCTGTCGTGCTTTGGAGATCAAATAGGGTACGACCACAGCTTGGGCAGGCCACGAATTCGGTTTTACTCGAACGCGCGCGGGCTCCTTGAAGGAGGTTGTAGCTCAGGGTGTGCGCATGTTGCAAGGAACGCTGCGGGAACTCCACGCTGATGAGGTCGCCTAGGCCTTCACACAGGAGGCCTCCCGCTAATTGACTGGCCTGCAAAAGACAGGCTTCGTCACTGCTGCCGTCTACGAAAGCCTGTGTCAGGCGCAGCCACAAAGGCGCTTGAATCCCCTCCTGGCGCAACCAATCAGCCAGTAAGCGCCAACTGCCAAGCCCGTGGTAGCCGGGCAAGGGAGCGCTTAGGGTAAATATCAGCCTTTTTATTTGTTTTATGGCAGCTACGTAGGGCATGAGCGCCGTGGGGCTGGCGTCCAGAGCTAAAACGGCTTGGGGGTATTTTTGGGCATAAAGCTCAAAATGGGCTATGTTTTTTAGGGTGTGCTCCTTGAGGCACAGAATCATCGTTTTGTGTGCAATCTTTGGCCAAAGCTCCGGCTCACTGACCTCCGCTTGCGCCAAAAATGCAGCGGACTCCCAAGCCGGCACAACACGCGACTGCGAGGTAAACAGCAGGCCTTCAAGCGGCGTCTGCTCTGCATTGAGTGCCTGAAGCGCCAGCGTTTCCTCTTCGAAAGGATGTACCAGCGGAAGCAGCACGCGCGGAACGGCATCCGATTTCAAAATCATTCCGGGAGCCAAGGTCAGCGGTGTAATTTCGCGGCGTTCATAGGCATAGGGCGTCGGAAGGTCCTTGGGGAGCGGCTCAAAAACAGACCGCTCCCGTGGGTGTTCCCTTTGGGTCTGTTCCCAAAGCTTCATGGCCCTTTGGGCTAAAAGCCGCGCCACAGGCAGCTCAGCCAAGGGGTCCTCAGTCAGGGAAACACGAATCGTGTCGCCCAGGCCTTCTTCCAGCAAAGTTCCTATCCCCATGGCGCTTTTGATCCGCGCATCCTCCCCTGCCCCGGCTTCCGTCACCCCCAAATGCAAGGGGTACGCCATCCCGCGCTCGTGCATCATCGCCACAGACAGGCGATAAGCCTGCAGCATGACCTTGGGATTGCTCGCCTTCATGGACAGGATCATCGAATAATAGCCATGGCTTTCGGCAATTTCCAAAAATTCCAACGCCGAAGCGACCATCCCCAAAGGCGTATCCCCGTAGCGATTCATAATGCGATCCGACAAAGAACCATGATTAGTCCCGATACGCAAAGCGCAGCCTTCTTGCTTACAACGCAATACCAGCGGAGAAAACACCGCGTAAAGCCGTTCCAATTCCTGCGTATACTGGGAATCCGTATACTCACGTAGGGCAAACTTTTTACGATCGGCAAAATTCCCCGGATTTATCCGTACCTTATCGACATGCTTAGCCGCTTCCAAGGCCGCTTGAGGCAAAAAGTGGATATCCGCCACCAGCGGGACCGTACAGCCCGCCTGTCTAAGCGCCTTGCGGATATCCCCCAAAGCCTTGGCTGCTGCAATGGTTTGGGCCGTAATGCGCACAAGCTCACAGCCCGCCTGTGCCAATGCCAAGACCTGTTTGACCGTGGCCACCACATCTTGCGTAGGCGTCGTCGTCATCGACTGCACCCGCACAGGCTCACCCCCACCAATCCCCAGGCCCCCCACGCTGACTCGCCGCGTAGGCCACCGGCACGCGTAAAAACGCGAAACGCAGTAGGGATGGGTTTTTTCTTCAGTCATGGTAGATTTTGAAATGGAAAGGAAAGGAAAGGAAAGGGCCAAGGGGCGCTTGCGCCCCTTGGATCCCCTCCGATAGGCAATTTTATAAAATGCTAGCGCATTTTAGTAAAATTGCCTATCGGTAAGGCGATACAAGGCACCCCCACAGATCGCGAAGCGATCCGGGTGTATTTTATGGATTGCCTTGGAATGCATTCCTCGATTCCGAAGGAATCTGTGGGGGGCTTAGTATATTCTACCAGGTAGCGATTTTATTAAAATGCCCTGCATTTTATAAAATCGCTACCTGATAGGGGATCCTAAGGGGCACGAGTGCCCCTTAGCCCTTAAGCCCTTAGCCCTCCCCCTAGCCCTTTCAGCAAAAAAATAACACGCCCTCTCAACTCCTTGCGGGGGACGATGCCGTCGATGAGGCCGTGCTTGAGGACAAATTCTGCGGTTTGAAACCCTTCGGGGAGCTCCTGCTGGGAGGTATCCTTGATGACACGTAGGCCTGCGAAGCCTACCATGGCGCCGGGTTCGGCTAAAATGAGATCGCCCAGGGAGGCATAGCTGGCCATGACGCCCGCGGTGGTAGGGTTGGTTAAAACGGAAATATAGGGCAGTTTTTTTTGAGCTAATCGCCCGAGCGCAGCGCTGGTTTTGGCCATTTGCATGAGGCTCAAAATGCCTTCGTACATGCGGGCTCCGCCGCTACTGGAAACGATGACTACGGGGATGCTTAGCTCAATAGCACGTTCTATGGCCCGGGTAATTTTTTCCCCAACGACACTGCCCATGCTACCGCCCAGGAAACGAAAGTCCATAACGCTCAGGCTGATGGGCATCCCCTCAAGGCAGGCGCGACCACAGATGACCGCATCCATAACGCCTGTGCGTTTTTGGTAGGACTCCAACTTGCTGGTATAGGATTCCTTGGCGCTGAATTGCAAAACATCCACAGAGCGCATGCTGCTATCCCAGGGCTCAAAGCTGCCTTCATCGACCAAGGAGGCGATGCGCTGTGGAGCGGCCAGCGGGAAGTGATAGCCGCTTTGAGGGACCACCATCAGGTTGTCCTCAAGGTCCTTCCGATAAACCATGGCACCCGAGAGCGGACACTTGGTCCACAAGCCTTCGGGGATCTCCCTTTTCTTGCCGGGAAGCGTTGAGTAGCTGGGTTTGCTAAAAAGCGTCATAGGTTGGAGCCTGTCTTCACAGTAGGCTTATGTCAAGTTCCTATCCGTGAGCGAGGGTCCAAACACGTAGCTTGCGAATGCCCCCTTGGTGGAGCACCTGAGCGCAAGCCTGGAGAGTGGCTCCAGTGGTATAAACGTCGTCCACGAGTACGTAAGTTCCATCCTTATCCCAGTTGACATTGCAATTCAAGGCAAAAGCGTTCTTAACATTTTCAGCTCGCTGATCGCGCCTGAGGCCCACTTGCGTTTGCGTGGCTCGAACCCGCTCCAGCAGCGGTACAACGGCCAAAGCCTGAGTTTCCTGGACTAAAACTTCAGCTAAAAAATGACTTTGGTTAAACCCTCGGGCGCGCTGGCGTTTTTTGTGCAAAGGGACTGGAACCAAATAAGTATCTTTAAGGAAATCTTTAGGTGTTTGTCCAAGGAGCCGCCTGAGGTCATTTTTCAAAAACAGGCCACTTTTGTACTTAAGGGTATGCACGAGGCGCTGGCCTACGTCTTCAAAGGGCAAGAGGCTGAAGCCCCAGTCAAAAAGCGGCTCCAAAGCCACGCATCCCGGGCAGCGGCGCTGACTCCCCGCCTCTACGGCTCCCTCAAAGGCCAGGCCACAGGTACGACAGCGAGGCTCCGTCATAAAGCGTAGTGTCCTAAAGCAACGCGCGCACAGGTAGTTCTCATGGCCCTCACAGGCGCAGCCACAGCCAACGCAGTGCCTTGGGAACACCAAGTCCATCAGGCCTTTAAGGAGCCGTTTCATTAAGGATATATGGATAGGTCGAATCGCTGCAAGTGCGGCAAGCAGAGCTCTAATACTCTCAAAACCGCCAGAACCTCATCGCTTATAATGGCCCTGTTTAAGCCAAGGTAACGCACATTTGGAACTCCTGTGAGAAAATCAAGATCCTTCCTGTTTAGCTTGATATCGGTCTCACGCAGGTCGAGGTGTTGCAAGTTTTCCATCGCCCCCATAGCTCTTAATCCATCGCTACTCACGTAAGGACAGCTTCTCAAATTGAGTTTTTGCAAATTTACCAACCCTGTCAGGTGGCTCAGGTCCTCATTGGTCACGTGAGTATAGGAGAGGTCGAGCTCCCGCAATTGCGTCGATCCTCTCAAGGCTTCTAGGTCTGCAGTTCTTACGTGATTACGGAAAAATACCACAATTTTCAGTTTTTCTAATATAGGCGCAAGGATAGCCTTCGAGCCCAGATCGCAATCTATGTCGAGCGCATTCAGCCTTGGCATCTTTAAAAGACAAGGAATACCCCGCCTGTGAATCAAGGTTATCCTTGTCGACAGATACCTTAAATCATACAGCCCTTTGCTCGCCAGGAATAAGGCCTTCTTGCTCTCTGGGTCCAGATAATCAAGGACCATGACGATGATTTCAGGAGGAAATTGCTCCAACAACGAAAGCTGGCTTTCTGTCGTATTCAGAGTGGTGGACGCCGTTTCATCCGTCTGCATCGCTAGGGCGCAGGAAGGGAGGCACAGTGCGGCGAGTAAATAAAGGGTTTTTCTGATCATGATTTTTACTAAAAAACATCAAGGGATTTGTCGAGTTAATTTACAAAGATAAGTTCTTAGGTTCTGTGAAGGAAATTTTTTTGTAATTAAGGATTGATATTTTAGGGCCCGTGGATCAGTTAAGCTATCCAATAAACCACACATAAGGAGGCCTGAAGGGCCGGCAGATCGTAGCCCAGGGCGTAAGCCCTGGGTT
>JANYDI010000075.1 GCA_025363695.1 Opitutia bacterium | reverse complement strand
TCAAACAAGGTACCGCTGGCGCTGTGGTCAATCAGCTCACATTGGCCATCACCAAGCGCATCGGCTTGCAAAACGCCACCCTTGACGCCTTGAAAAACGTAGCGACGACGCTGCGCTTGGAAACAACACCGAGTAAGTAATTTACCTTATGAAAAAATTAGCTATTTACCTGATTTATTTAATGTCGACTACAGGAGCCTGCGCTGCTGCTTTGATTGCTTTAGAAAAAGATATTTCAGAGCTCACAACCCAGGAGCGTCAGGCCATTGTAGCCGTCATTGAAGGCAGCGGTCTAAAAGACGCTGATAAAACGACGTTTAGCTTCTTGGCTAACGGACATATAGGCTACCCAAATGGCGACAACAAGGTATCCAGACTCTTCTTTAACCTCATGAGCACGCTGGAGCTGCAACGAGAAACCCTCTGCAGCGAAGCCACCTATCGCTCCCTCCTCAAGGACTACGGTAATGGTCGCTACAATATAACTCAGGAGCCCTTCATGCTCAAAGGAACAACCCATGGGACGACCCTCTTCCGGCACTACAAAAACGAGGCTCAGTTTATCGATGCGCTAGGAAAACTCGTCCTCCAAGAGGTAAGCAAACCCAGCATGACTGAATTTAAATCAGAACAACCCTTTATCCTTCTTTATGTGCCTGGAGAAACCTTTAGCTTTCATGCCGGACCCTTAACTTCCGATCAACTCCTCAGAGTCATTGCCTTAGACGAAAACAACGCCTGTATTCGGCCTAAATGGTACATCCTCCATCGCAACGGTAGCGTAGAAACTCAGAACAATAGCCTTATTTTAAATAGGAAATCTGCAATTTTGGACGAAGCTGGGAAAAGGTACGATGACCCTAATGGGCACTACTACCTACTCTCTGGAAACGAGCATACTCCCCTAGGCATGCTACCCCACAGCTTAAAGTTCATTGCCCATATTAACGCATTGGAGTGTACGAAAGATGAAGCCGAGAAGCAACTCAACCTTGTCAACGTTAATAAAATACGAAAAAGCGAATTATCTGAAATTTTCGCCCAACTAGGCCTATCGGATCAGCTAGCGAAAGGCAATCTCGAACTCAGAGCTATCCTGTTGAATAAACTCAGCAAATTCCTCATCTCCGAAGATCCTCTGCCCGCAGAACTCTCAGCACTAGAAAACATATTAGACCTCTCCTCTCTAAGAAAGTTTGCGCACCACTGTAAAACAGACAACGAACGCTATATATTCGTAAAATCACTCTTTAAACCCCTCGCCGAAGAAAGCCCAGCGGCCAAAACGCTGATCCTCGCCCTCCCCTCAAACCCTCTTGAAAACTGCCTACTCTACCTCACGTGCTTGGAAAAGCAAAAGGAGCTTCTCGGCGCTGATGAAACGGAGCTGGCTGAGGACATCGACAGCGAAATAACGCTCATTGAGGAACACGCCCTACAGCTCATCAGCGAAAGCGACTGGGGCAACACCACACGCGCTGAGCTAGAAAAACAATGGGAAGCACGCAAAGCAGCTGTTGCCTCCGGAAATATAAAAGGCAAAAATGCCAAGAAAAAGGCAGCAAAGGCAGCTCAGCAGCAAAGCCCTGAAGAAATCGAAGCAAAAAATATGCTCCTAAAACAACAGGAGCAACAGACGGCCTTCAAAGAAGCAGTCCGCCAAGAATTCAAGCGCCTCAAAGAAAGATTTAATGATAAATTTAAGCCACTTATCAAGTCCGTACAGAGTATTTGCCAAACCCATAACCTAAGCTTCCAACAAGAATTTGGCAAAGGCGACCATCTCAAGCTCAAGTTTGACTCCGGAGCCGTTGTCCTGCCCACTCACGATCGAGGCAAGGGCCTCTGCCACAAGATCTTGCGTCAACTGGAAAATATCTTGTCTGAGAGTTTTTATGCGACAAGGGATTAAGAAAAACGATCAAGGTTTTTCATTAAAAAAACAGTTAATTATCTTGACATGAAACACAAAATACTCATGACTTGTACCATGAAAAAAACACTATTTTATCTGCTAACTTTAGCATTGGCCACGAGCGCTTACGCAGCTCCTGTAGTTTCCCTGGAAAAGCCTATCGCTGAGTTAACACGCAAAGAATGCAAAGCCATCATAAACATTATTGGTAAGAGTGTCCGAGAAACCGAAAGCAAAGAGCGTCTTGCTGCGGCAATCTTCTCGCAAGCACACGACCCAAGCAGGCTCGACAAGAGCATTACGGTAGCTAGGCTCTTCGCCAGAATCGTGGATACCCTGGAGTTACGTAAAAAACTCTCTAGTAACGAAGACTACCTTTCCTTGATTAAGATCCGCGAAGGTACTTGCTTCATCAATATGAAAAATAAACCCTTCATGCTTAAGGGAAAACCAGGCAGAGCGGCCATGGCAAGGCACTACAAGACAGAGAGTAGAACCATCGATGCGCTAGCAAAACTTTGCTTAGAGAATACTGAAAAAGCCAGTATTACTGAATTTAAAACCACAGCTCCCATCACCGTTATCCACGTACCTGGAGAATATCTCGGCTTTTACAATGAACGCTTCCCTAGCAATGAACTCCTGGAAACCCTCGTTTTTGACGAAAGCCATGACTGCATTCGACCCAAATTCTACGTATGCCATGACAACAACACCGTGGAAACCCAGCGTAACAGCCTCATGTTCGGCAGAGGAGCCGCACTCATAAATGGAAAAATTTGTGACGACCCTAATACGCGCGCTTACCTCATCTCTGGGACGGACAATGTTCCTGAAGGCATGCTGCCCAACACCCCAAGCATCATCGCAAATATTGATGCCGTTACCTGCGTAAAAGAAGCCATAAAAAGCGAGATAAAGGCTATAGATATCAAGCAACTCCTCTTATCCGATGACGTTAACGACTTCTTTGTTTCTGAAACAGTTTCTAAAGTAGCCGCTGGAGCAAGAAGCCTAGACTTCCTATCGGGAAATCTGGCCGCCCTCCTCCTTTCCGAAAAACCCCTCCCGGCAGCAATCTCAGGATTTGGAAAGGCCTTAGACCTTCCTAAATTAAAGAGCTTTGCCCAGCAATGCAACGCTGACCAAAAGCGCTACGCATTCGTAAAAGCGCTCTTTGAACCCCTCATCGAAGAAACCCCACAGGCCGATACTCTATTCATTACCCTCCCCAACCTCAATAATCCTTTGGAACGCAGCACCGTACTGCTCTCGTATTTACTTTTAGAAATCAAACAACTCCAAGAAATGGCCGCTGGAACCCCTGAAGTTCAGCCCATCGTAGAAGAACAAATCCGTAATTTGGAATCTGCCGTTCAGGAACAAACGCAAACCATCGAAACCTGCCTCAGGGAAGAAGAAGAACAAAAGGTACGCGTCAAGGTCCAAGAACGCAGCGCACACCTACAAAAGGAAAAAGTCAAGCCGGTCAAAAAGCCCAAAAAGAAGGACCTCATTATTGCAAGCAACACCAAACCATCGGAAGTTTCTGAAGAAGAAGAACACGTTGAAAAAATGAGATCCGTCATCGACAGCGTCGTCAAAAAAAAGCTCAAAAGTATCGTCGATACCTGCAAGAATAAACCCAGCGCCATCGTCCGCAAACTCGGCGAGTTTTGCGAACACTTTGGCGTTGCCATGGGACTCGACCGCGGCAAAGGCAGCCATGCAAAACTGCTGTTCGGAGACAATGTCGGCAGCGTCCCCCTCCCCATGCACGATGAGCTCAAACCCGGCACCGCCAACGCCCTAGTAGAGCAGCTTACGACCGCCATCAGCAAGCGCATTGGTTTGCAAAATAGTACACTCGATGCCCTCGGGAATAGGAGTGTAGTTAAGGAGCTAAGGGGCACTCGTGCCCCTTAGGATCCCCTACAGGTAGCGATTTATTAAAATACTACGTATTTATAATAAATCGCTACCTGGTAGAATATACTAAGCCCCCCACAGATCGCGAAGCGATCCGGAAATCCTTTTTTGAACTGCTTCGGAATGGGGAGTTTAGCGGAGGAATTTTGAGTGCGGACAAGGAACCTAGCGCGACGTGTGCTATAGCACTCGAGCGCGAAGGTGACACAGTCCCCACTCAAAAGGCCCCGCTAAACCCCCCATTCGGGGATCCCAAGGGGATCACAGCTCCCCTTGGCCCTACCCTACGGGAACTCTTTCCAAATTCCAAATCTGCGAGGCGTACTGCGCTATGGTGCGGTCTGAGGAAAAGTGCCCCATGCGGGCGACATTGAGAATGGCCATGCGTGCCCAGCGTGATGGATCCTGATAGGCTAAGCCGACGGCGTCTTGGGCCTGGCAGTAGGCGGCAAAATCTGCCAGCACCAGGAAGGGGTCACCGCCTTTAATGAGGCTGTGGCGCACGGCTGTCAGGGCCTCCAATTCCGACGTTGTGTAGCCATGGGCCAGCATGCCATCGAGCGCACGTCGCAAAACGGGGTCGCTTTGGTAGTATTCGAAGGGGTTGTAGCCCTTGGCTTTGAGGGATTCTACCTCGCTTTCGGTCAGACCAAAAATAAAGCTATTTTCAGCGCCCACAGCATCGCGGATCTCAACATTAGCGCCATCCAGCGTCCCCAGCGTGAGGGCCCCGTTGAGCGCCAGCTTCATATTGCCGGTGCCTGAGGCCTCTTTGCCAGCGGTAGAAATTTGCTCTGAAATATCGGCCGCCGGAATAATATGCTCAGCCAAGGAGACATTATAATTGGGCAAAAAGGCCACCTTGATCTTGCCGCCAATGCGCTCATCTGCGTTGATTTTACGACCTATCGCATTGATCGCATGGATAATGTTCTTGGCCAAAGTGTAGCCAGGAGCCGCCTTAGCGCCAAAAATAAAGACCCTAGGCGTTATCGTATTATTCGGATTATCCAAGCATTCTTGATACAGACGCAAAATATTCAGCATATTCAAGTGCTGGCGTTTGTACTCGTGGAGCCGTTTCACCTGAACATCAAAAAGCGCTTCAGCTGAAACCTCAATGCCACATTTTTGCTGAATGATCTGACACAAATCCTCCTTATTCGCCTGCTTGATGGCCATGAAAGCCTTCTGAAAGGCGGGATCCTCGGCATGGGGCTCCAATTGCTTCAAGGCGTCCAACTGATACGTCCATGTGTTGCCAATGGTAGCATCCAGCAACTGCGACAAGCGTGGATTGCAGGCCCTGAGCCAACGCCTAGGCGTAATGCCGTTGGTTTTGTTATTAAAACGCTCTGGGAAAATCGCATAAAAAGGCGCAAAAAGGTTCTTTTTAAGCAACTCTGAATGCATGGCCGCCACGCCATTTACCGAAAAACTCGCTACAACGGCCAGATACGCCATCCGAATGTACTGCGGCGCGCCTTCCTCGATAATAGACAGCTCACTGCGTTTTTGGGCATCGCCCGGCCAACGCGTTTCGACTTCTTTATCCAGGAAACGTTGATTAATAGAACATAAAATCTCCCAATGCCTTGGCAACACCTTCATGAACAAAGGCACGCTCCAGCGCTCCAAGGCCTCAGGAAGCAAGGTATGATTCGTATAAGCAAAAATTTTTTGACACAAAGCCCAGGCTGCCTCCCAACTCAAACGGTGCACGTCCAGCATTTCGCGCATAAACTCCAGCACCGCCAAGGCCGGATGCGTATCATTAAGCTGGATCACCACCTTTTCCGTCAAAGCCTCCCAATTGGCATGCCTCAAGCGATAACGCCTCAAAATATCCTGTATCGAGCAGGCAACAAAAAAATACTGCTGCACCAAGCGCAGCTCCTTACCGCTCTCAGTGGCATCATTGGGGTAAAGGACTTTTGAAACCGTTTCGCCAATCGCCTTTTCCCTGACGGCATCCACATAGCCCCCCGCATTAAACGTAGAAAAATCAAACTCCTTCGAGGCCCGAGACTCCCACAAACGCAAATAATTAATCGTATGCGCCCCATACCCGACAATCGGAATATCCCAAGGCACGCCCAAAAGCTTCGAACTCGACACCCAATGCGCTACGGTAAAACCGCTTTCATCCATACGGTGTTCTACGTAGCCATAAAGCTGCACTTCCTGCGTATATTCCGAACGCATAAACTGCCACGGATTCCCAGCCTCCAACCAGTTATCCGGAGACTCCACCTGCTTGCCCTCCACAAAAGTCTGCGAAAAAAGCCCAAATTCATAGTGAATGCCATAGCCAATCGCCGGGTATTCCATCGTCGCCATCGAGTCCAAAAAACACACAGCCAAGCGCCCCAAGCCCCCATTGCCCAGCCCCATATCGACCTCTTCCTCAAGTAACACGTCCAGGTCTTTCCCCAATTGCGCCAGCGCTGTCTTTACCAAGTCAAACAAACCCGCATTAAAAAGATTATTCCGTAACAAGCGCCCCATTAAGTACTCTAACGATAAATAATAAACACGCCGCGTATTCGTTTCATAATGGACCTTTTGTGTACAGATATAACGCTCCGTTATTTTATCACGCACCGCCATGCAGCACGCCTGCCACCAATTACGCTTACTGGCCGTCAGCGGGTTCAACCCCAAGGTAAAGCGCAAGTGATAGCTAATCGCCTGCTTGATCTCCTCCAACTTCTCGCCAACCTCAGGCGCACAGCAACATTTCGTTTTTTTAGGCATAGGGGGGGTAAAGGTAATGGTGGTAGGTGGGTAGGTAGGATAAGGTATAAAGGGCTAAGGGGCGCTTGCGCCCCTTAGTATCCCCTCCGATAGGCGATTTATTAAAATACTACGTATTTTAAGTAAATCGCCTATCGGGAAGGTATACTAAGCCCCCCACAGATCGCTTTGCGATCGGAGGGTATTTTTTGAATTGCTTCGGAATGGGAGTTTTAGCAGTTTAACATGTACTCCCGGATCCCTTCGGGATCTGTGGAG
>JANYDI010000053.1 GCA_025363695.1 Opitutia bacterium | reverse complement strand
CACCGACCGCGCCATCGACGACGCGGTGATCGGCGCTGAGGCCCAGGCGTAAGCGTTGACCGGCGACAACTTGGCCGTCGGCATCCACAACAGGCAGGCTGACAATGCTGCCTATGGACAAAATAGCGGCATTGGGCGGGTTGATGATGCCAAAAAAGCTTTCGATGCCGTAGTTGCCCAGATTACTCAGCGTAAAGGTGGAGCCGCTCATGTCCTTGGGGCCAAGTCGGTGGCTGCGGGCCTTGTCAATGAGCGCCTTGGCTTCGAGGGCTATCTGCTTGAGGCTTTTTGTGTGCGCATCAGGGATTACCGGGGTGACGAGGCCCTTTTCCAAAGCCACCGCAAAGGACAGGTGCACCGCCTGCGGATGCCAGAGATGATCGCCCTTCCAGGAAGCATTGACGGCAGGCTCCTGCATGAGCGCCATGGCTGTCGCCTTCAGCAATAGGTCGTTGACCGTAAACTTGACGGCCCCATCAGCACAATTGGCATTGAGTTGCTGACGCAGCTGCATAAGCGGCTGGGCATCCACGCTGAGGTCCAGATAAAAATGCGGAATTTGGGTCTTGGATTCCAACAAGCGCCGGGCAATCGTAGCGCGCATAGGCGTCAGGGCTTCCTGGTAACCCAGCGCCTTGACAGGGACGCTCAGCGGTGCCACAGCTGCCAATACGTCGACTTTAACGATACGTCCTCCAGGGCCACTGCCTTGGAGCCATTCAAGGACCACGCCGTGCTGGCGCGCCAGTTTTTTAGCCAAAGGCGACGCCCTCAGCCGCTTAGGGCCCTCCACGAGCACAGGAGCCACCGCAACCGCCACCGTTGCCACCGCAACGGGAGGAGCTTGGATTGTCTTATTCACCTCCGGCAGCGCCTCTCCTGGCTTGCCGATCGCACACATCGGCGCTCCTATGGCCACCTGCGTGCCCTCCAGCGCGTAGTGCTTCAGGAGGATACCGGCCTCAAAGGCTTCGACGTCCATAATCGCCTTATCGGTCTGAACCTCGGCAATCAGGTCACCACTCTCAACGCTGGCTCCTTCTTTTTTGAGCCAACGCACGAGGGTCCCCGTCGTCATAGTGTCGCTGAGCTTGGGCATTTCAATGATTACAGCCATAAATAATTTTTATTAAGTTTTGTGATAATTTAAAGGGCCAAGGGGCATGCCCCTTGGATCCCCATAGGAAGGCGATTTCTTTTATGCATGCATAAAAAGAAATCGCCTTCCTCAATGGACATACAAAACCCTCCACAGATTCCTTCGGAATCGAAATTAATGTACACTTCGATCGCGAAGCGATCTGTGAGGGCCTTAGTATAGCCTACCAGGTAGCGATTTATTATAAATACGTAGTATTTTAATAAATCGCTACCTGCTAGGGGATCCTAAGGGGAGCTCGCTCCCCTTAGTCCTAACCTTAACACTGCCGCCACGACGCGTTGGGCATCTGGGAGTTGGAGTTTTTCTAGAGGCATGCTATAAATTTGAGGGGCATCGATGGCGGAGACGCTTAGAATGGGGGCGTCGAGGTCGTCGAAGGCTTTTTCTTGGATGAGCGCGGCAATTTGGCTATTGATGCCACAGAAGGGGCGATTTTCTTCTACAAGGACGATGCGGTTGGTTTTTTGAACACAGGCGAGGATGGCGGCTTCGTCTAAGGGACGAATGGAACGCAAGTCAAGCACTTGGGCCTCGATGCCGTGCTTTTCAGCGAGTTGCTGTGCGGCCTCCAGGGCAGTAAGGGTGGCCCGGCCATGGGCAATGAGGGTAACATCCTTGCCATCACGCTTGAGGTCGGCCTTGCCTAGAGGGATGCGGTAGGGGCTTTCGGGGACCTCGCCCTTGGTGTTATAGAGGATGGTATTTTCCATGATGCATACGGGGTCGTTGTCTTCGATGGCGGACAGCAGCAGGCCTTTGGCGTCATAAGCCGTTGCTGGACAAACAACTTTGAGGCCTGGGATGTGGGCATAAAAGTTCTCGGGCGTATGCGAATGGGTAGCACCGACGTTGACGCCGCCGTTAGCAGGGCCACGAAATACGATGGGCACGTGGATGAGGCCTCCAGACATATAACGCATGTTGGCGGCATTGTTGATGATCTGATCTATCGCTACAAAAGAGAAGCTCCAGGTCATAAACTCAACAATGGGGCGCAGGCCCATCATGGCCGCGCCGATGGCCAGGCCAGCAAATCCGCACTCGCTAATGGGCGTATCGATGATACGTTTGGGGCCAAAGGCGTCGAGGAGGCCTTGGCTGACCTTGTAGGCGCCGTGGAATTGGGCGACTTCTTCGCCCATGAGCAAGACGTTTGGGTCTGCTTCCATGGCCTGGCGCATGGCTTGGTTGAGGGCTTCGCGGTAAGTGATGAGTGCCATATCGTGTTAAAGTTGGTTAAAAAACAAAACCCCTTCGGAGCGCTTGTGCTGGGGGTGGTCGCTTTCCCAGTAAACATCTTGCTGGATGGCGTCTGGGGTCGGGAAGGGGCTGTCTTCCGAAAATACAGCTGAGGCCTGCGCTTCCGCACGGGCTTCCTCGTCGATTTTAGCTTCCTG
This sequence comes from Opitutia bacterium, assembly GCA_025363695.1. Lineage (GTDB taxonomy): Bacteria > Verrucomicrobiota > Verrucomicrobiia > Opitutales > JANYDI01 > JANYDI01. Next base: position 14,882 of record JANYDI010000053.1, on the reverse strand, counting down.
AGCGGCATCGAGCAGCTTGTGCTCGCGCAACACCTGAGCGACATGCTCGATGGGGTCGTTTTTTTGACGGTAGTCCTCAATTTCAGTTTTTTCCCGATACGTTTGGTCGGGATCCGACATGGAGTGGCCGCGGTAGCGATAGGTATGGATTTCTAGCAAGGTCGGGCGGCTGAGCTCGTGGGCTCGCTGCAGTGCCTTGGCCGTTTTGGCCCGGACTTCGTAAAGGTCATTGCCGGCAACGCTGTCCGCATCCATATCAAAGGCCAAAGCCCGCTTAGTCAGTGGATAGCCGGCTGAGGAACGCGCTTGGCTAGTGCCCATCGAATAACGGTTGTTCTCGATCACAAAAACAACGGGCAAATTCCACAAAGCCGCCAAGTTATAGGCCTCGTGAACAGCTCCTTGATTTACCGCGCCATCACCCAGGTAGCACAGGCAAGCGCCCTTAATATCACGATATTTTAAAGCAAAAGCAATGCCGGCCCCCAAGGGCGTCTGTCCGCCTACAATACCGTGTCCACCCCAAAAACCGCGCTGGGGATCAAAAAAGTGCATAGAGCCGCCCTTGCCCTTGGAGCAGCCCGTCACCTTGCCGTACATTTCAGCCATGCAGCTGTTCATGTCCATGCCGACGGCCAGGGCATGCCCATGATCCCGATACGCCGTGATGACGTGATCATCAGCGCCGCGTACGGAAATCGTCCCTACGGCCAGCGCTTCCTGCCCGATATAGGTGTGGCAAAAGCCTCCTATTTTCCCTTGCTGGTAGGCTTGGACGCAACGCTCTTCAAAGCGGCGTATCCGCACCATGAGGCGATACAGCTCACGGTGTTCATCGGCTGAAAGTTTCTGATTGATAGGGTCTTTAAAAAACGCTGTTTTTCCCAGCGTCATTTCACAAGACTGCTTAGACTGTTTTTTTTCTGTCACGATAGGGGGGTTTCATGAGGCATACGCCGCTGCTCGTAGTGTATTTCGAGCTGTCCATCGGGCTTAAAATCTGCCCGCAGCGCTACAAAATCGTTTTGGTGTTCGTCAAAAAGGGTCCACAAGGCCTGGCGATCGGTTTCAGGGATGGCCAAGGCATCGATGGCCGCGCGTTCAAAAAACTCAAAGCGGCCTTCACGTCCATTGGGCGGCAAGGCAGGGATGGGTTTTTTGCAACGAAAAAGAAACATCAACCAATGCCCGCAACACTCATAGGCCCTTTCCGTGACCATGGCAAAAAGATGCAGGTCTTGGGTTTCAATGCTTAGGCCCGTCTCCTCAAAAGTCTCCCGAACGGCGCATTCGAAGGGGGATTCCCCCTTTTGAATCTCCGCCTTTCCGCCAATGGGGCTCCACAGGCCCTTGTTAGGCGCCTTGTTGCGCTCCAGAAGCAAAAAACGCCCCTGAGCGTCGTTGATAAAGACCAGGGAAGCCACATTGAAGGGCAGGGCTGTTGGCTGGGTGTCCATTTATCGTTTACCAAAAAAGCGCTGAATCTCCAAAGCCGCGCTCTCAAGGCTATCCGAAGCATGCGCAATGTTATGCATCACGTCCGTCCCAAAGTCCCCACGAATAGTGCCTTTGTCAGCCTTTTTCGAGTCCGTGGGGCCCAGTAAATCACGGACACGTTCCACAACATTTTTCCCCCTAAGGACAAAAAACAACAAGGGACAACGCGTCATAAAGGCTTCTACCTCAGGGAAAAACGGCTTTTGGGCAATGTGCGCGTAATGCTCCCGAAGCAGGGTGCCCTCTAGGCGTAATACCCGTGCTTGCGCAAAGCAAAACCCAGCGCGCTCAAAACGCTCCAGCACTTGCCCCACGCATTTTTTCTCGATGCAATCCGGCTTAAGGATAATCAGTGTTTCTTCCTCCATACTAAAAAATCACTTCTACGCAATACGAATATTTAGGGCAATGTCAATAGCTAATATTCTTGGCATGCGATGAGCTGGGTGATTTAAAGGGTTAAGGGGCGCTTGCGCCCCTTAGGATCCCCTTTCCGATAGCGATTTATTAAAATGCTAGCGCATTTTAGATAAATCGCTATCGGGAAGAATATACTAAGGCCCCCACAGATTCCTTCGGAATCGAGTCATTAACAAATACACCCGGATCGCTTCGCGATCGTGGGAGGGCCTTAGTATTCCCTCCCAGGTAGGCAATTTTATAAAATGCTTTGCATTTTTAAAATTGCCTACCTGTAGGGGATCCTAAGGGGCACGAGTGCCCCTTAGCCCTTAGCCCTTAGCCCTTAGCCCTTAGCCCTTTTCCTTCTCCTTCTTAGCCCTTTAATGCTAGCAAGCCTGGTAAAATCCGTTCCTCAAGCAAGGCGAGGCTAGCGCCGCCGCCGGTACTCATAAAGGAGAACTGGCACTGGCTTTGACGCGCGGCGCTGAGCGAGTCGCCACCGCCGACAATCGTGAGGGCGCCCGTGGCTTCAATGGCTGCCGCCATAGCCAGAGTGCCTTTGGCACAAGCGGGAATTTCGAATACACCCATGGGGCCGTTCCACAAAATCGTCTTGGCTTGCTGAAGTTTTGCTGTGTAACGTTCTATTGTTTTTGGGCCAATATCAACGCCTTCCCAGTCTTCAGGAATATCGCCTTCAGCAACTTTCAGGGTTCCCACGCTACGCTGGGTAAAATCGAGGCGATCTGTAATCAGGGTGTCTGTTGGCAAAAAAAGCTCCACAGCCTGCTCCTTGGCTGCGGCCATCACCCTTTGAGCCACAGAAACGCAATCCGGCTCGCACAAACTGGACCCTACGGCGCGTCCTTGAGCCAGGGCAAAGGTGTAGGCCATGGCGCCGCCAATGAACAAAAAATCAGCCTTTTTCAAAAGGGCCTCGATCACCTTAATTTTGTCGCTGACCTTGGCTCCACCCAAAACCACGGCAAAAGGGCGCTGCGGCGTCTTTAGGCGTCCATGAAAGTAATCAAGCTCTTGTTCCACCAAAAGGCCCATGGCTTTCTGGTCAAAAAGCCTGGGAAGCGCGTCCGTCGAAGCATGGGCACGATGCATCACCCCAAAGGCATCATTGACAAAGACCTCCGCAAGATCCCTGAAATACTTGGCCCAAGCGGCATCATTGGCCTCCTCAGCTGGCCAAAAACGCACATTTTCAAATAACGTAACACTCCCCAAGGGCTGCGCGGTAATCGCTGAACGCCCGCCAGCGCTCAGAGGATCCTCGACAAATAGAACGGGCCTGTTGAGCCGTTGAGCCAAAACACTCGCCACGGGCTCCAGAGAATAACGCTGCTCAGGCCTTCCCTTGGGACGACCCAAGTGACTCATAATCAAGACCTTAGCGTTTTTTTCCAAGAGCCGCGCTAGCGTGGGCAAAGCTGCCTCGATGCGTGCAGTATCTTCCACGCCGCCAGCACTATTTATCGGCACATTGAAGTCAACGCGCAATAAAACAGCTTTCTGAGCCGTGTCAAGATCCGCCAAGGTAGCGATCTCAAAGCCCTGGTAACGATACATGACGACTAGCCGTTACGCTGACGTGCCTTCGCGCGAGCAAAGAACTTGTCCACGCACCCAGCAGTATCGACGAAACGTTTTTCTCCGGTATAAACGGGGTGTGTCGCAGACGTCACGTCCCGATAATGGACGGCGTACTCCTTGCCATTGTCAACAAGCATTTCTTTGGAATGCAGGGTCGAAGCCGTATAAAACTTCAACTTTGTAGAAATATCGACAAAAATAGTATCTTGGAGCTTAGGATGTATCCCCTTTTTCATAAAAAAACCCTCTAGCGTTGACGCGCTTTGTAGCGTGGGTTGGTTTTGCAAACAACATATACACGACCTTTTCTGCGTACCACTTTGCAGTCAGGATGACGCCCTTTTAGGGACTTTAACGAACTCGCTATTTTCATAAAACTTACAACAATCTCAATTCTAAAACATTTGTCAAGTTAAAAGTGAAAGGACTAAGGGGCACTTGTGCCCCTTAGGATCCCCCACCGATAGGCAATTTTACAAAATGCTAGCGCATTTTAGTAAAATTGCCTATCGGAAAGGGCATACTAAGCCCCCTCTCGATCCCGAAGGGATCTGAGGAGGGACTTGTATATCCTTGCCCAATAGCGATTTACTTAAAATGCGCAGCATTTTAATAAATCGCTATTGGTAGGGGATCCAAGGGGCGCAAGCGCCCCTTGGTCCTTTACTCTCATCACATATCTTAATAAATCTACACAACGGCAGCTGTAGCCCCATTCGTTGTCGTACCAGGCAATGAGCTTAAAAAAGCGGTCATTGAGGGCCATGCCGGCCTTGACGTCAAAGATGCAGGAGGCGCTGTTGTGAATAAAATCGGTTGACACCACCTCTTCTTCCGTGTAAGCTAGAATACCGCATAGGGAGCTTTCAGACGCGATCTTCATGGCCTCGCAAATGGCACCATAGCTGGTAGCTCTTTCGGTACGTACGGTAAGGTCCACTACCGAAACGGTAGGCGTTGGGATGCGCAGGGACATACCCGTAAGCCGGCCTTGCAACTGCGGCAAGACGAGGCCAACAGCCTTTGCAGCTCCGGTCGAAGCAGGTATAATGTTTAATGCCGCTGCGCGTCCGCCGCGTAAATCCTTGGGTGAGGCGCCGTCTACCGACTTTTGCGTAGCCGTGTAACTGTGCACCGTCGTCATCAGGCCCTCTTCAATGCCAAAATGATCCATGACGACCTTGGCCATGGGCGCCAGGCAGTTGGTGGTGCACGAAGCGTTGGAAATGAGCGTATCCGCAGCCGTAAGCGTATGTTCGTTAACGCCCATCACCACAGTTTTGACATTTCCTTGTGCTGGAGCCGAAATAATCACGCGTTTAGCGCCGGCGTCCAAGTGCCCCGAAGCGTGATCGCTGTGCGTAAACAGCCCCGTGCTTTCGATAACCACATCGACGCCCAAAGCCTTCCAGGGCAATGCTTTAGGGCCCTCCCTGACTGCCAGGCAGGCAATAGGGTGGCCGTTGACCACAAGCGTATCCGAGTCCTTGTGTTCCACTTTTCCGCAAAAGGCACCTTGGGTTGAGTCATACTTAAGCAAGTAAGCCAGGTTATCCGCAGGAACCAGGTCGTTAATCGCGACGACCTCGATTTCCTTACCCAAAAGCTTTTGATCGCAAATAGCTCTAAACACCAGACGTCCGATGCGCCCAAATCCGTTAATACCTACCCGTATAGCCATAATCTCTTTATCTTGCACAAGACCCATATCAATATTTGCCGCCGTGTCAACTAAAAAAGTGAGGCAAAGGGCAAAAGGGCTAAGGGGCACTGTGGTCCCCTTAGGATCCCCGAAGGGTGGTTTTAGCGGGGCCTTTTGAGCGGGGACTGTGTCACCTTCGCGCTCGAGTGCTATAGCACACGTTGCGCTAGGTTCCTTGTCCGCGCTCAAAATTCCTCCGCTAAAACCACCCTTCCAAAGCAGTTCATAAAGTACACCCGGATCGCTTCGCGATCTGTGGGGGGCTTAGTATTTCCTACCAGGTAGCGATTTTATTAAAATGCATCGCATTTTATAAAATCGCTACCTGTAGGGGATCCTAAGGGGCACTTGTGCCCCTTGGCCCTTAAATGAAAACGATTTCAGCCAAGCGCAAAAGGCAGCTTCCTCAGCTTTTATCGCTTCTACAGGGCCCTCGAGCTTAAAAAACCAGCTATGATTGCGCGCAAAAAACGTGACCACCAGCAGGCCGTTTTGAGCCTTCTCATCTTCCAGGCGCACCCAGGTGGCCGTTTCCTTTCCAAGCGGCTCCTTTTTATAATAATGAGGAAGCTCGGCCTCAGTAATGGAGGCCCTTTTGAGCTGAGCAAGCCAACGATTGACGTTTTGCAACAGGGTACCTGTTTGGCCCGGAAAGCAGGCTACGGAAACTTCCGCCCCGGAGGCGAAAAAGCGCTCTTTTTGCATGGGCTTGGGGGGCGCAAGATCCCAGTGTTTTGGGGCTTCCATGCTATAAAGGGGAGGGCTTTCAAGGAGCTGATTCGCCATAGGAGGCTCCGTAACCCCCTTCGGGGGCCGTGGATTTATAGGATATACCCTTATTCCTGTGGCAGAAAAAAGCGTAGATGTATAAAGGGTAAATAAGATAAAAGCTCTTAATATGTGCATAAATATTTAACAAAGAGCACGATCCAAGCTCCGATAGCGTATGGCTTCGAGGAGGTGTTCAGTTTGAATTTCAGAGTTATCGTCTAAATCAGCGATGGTGAGCGCCACTTTCAGGATACGGTCGTAAGCCCGTGCTGAAAGCCTGAGCGCCTCCATGCTTTCCTTTAAAATATGCACTTGTGGGGCGCCAAGGTTGCAGTGTTGACGGATTTGTCGATGAGACATCCGAGCGTTACAGGTTGTTTGCGTATCAGAAAAACGACGCTCTTGTCGCGTCCGAGCAGCATGCACTTGGCTGCGTATGCTCGCCGAACCCTCTGAGGGAGCCGCTGACTGTAGGCTTTCGATACTCGGGCAGGGGACCTCGACATGCAAATCGATGCGGTCCAAGAGCGGTCCGCTGAGCCGATTGCGATAGGATTCTACTTGCTTGAGGCTGCAACGACAAGCATGCTTCGAGTCTCCCAAATAGCCACAAGGGCAGGGATTCATGGCCGCTACCAATATAGCGCAACACGGCAAAGTAATGCGTCCAGCGCTACGGGCAATGGAAACGCTGCCATCTTCCAGGGGCTGTCGCAATACCTCGAGTGTAGAACGTTTAAACTCGGGTAATTCGTCCATAAAAAGTACGCCATTGTGCGCCAAGGAAATCTCCCCCGGGCGCGGAGGATTGCCCCCTCCCAGCAGCCCGACATCACTAATTGTGTGGTGTGGCGAGCGAAAAGGGCGCTGGAAACACGGGTGCTCTTTTTGTAAAGTCAGACCTGCCGCGGAATGGATACGCAGCACCTCCAAAAACTCGTCCAAGGAAGGTTCCGGCATAATCGTGGGAATGCGCTTGGCAATCATGCTTTTACCCGAACCCGGAGGCCCAATCATCAGTAAATTATGCCCGCCAGCTACGGCAATTTTGACCGCCCGTAGCAAATTACCCTGACCCTTAACATCGGAAAAATCCACGATTTTGTCGTCCTTGGGCGGCTGCCGAAAAGGACTATCCTGAGGGCAAACGGGCTGCAGCGGCTTTTCGTCATTGAGGAAGCGTACGGCGGTATCCAAGGAATCCACCGCATACACGGGCAAATTTTCTATCAAAGCCGCTTCCTGAGCCGATCCGTTGGGCAGCAAGATGCCGCGCTTTCCAAGGCTGCGGGCCAAAAGCGCCAAGGCCAAGGCGCCTTTGATCGGGCAAGTCTGGCCCGAAAGGCTGAGCTCCCCAGCAATTAAGTAGTCGTTGAGATGCGCCCGTGAAAGCTGCCGGGTGGCCGCTAAAATGCCAAGAGCTATCGGTAAATCGTAAAGAGGGCCCTCCTTGCGTATCGTCCCAGGAGACAGATTAATCGTCGTACGCGTATTGGGCAAAGAAAGCCCCGTGTTCGTCAGGGCTGAAAACACACGGTCTTGCGATTCCTTCACGGCAGCATCCGGCAGCCCCACGAGTACCAAGCGCAGTTCGCCCGTCTCCCCCGTGTTGACTTCCACCTCCACCGGCACCGCGTGTATCCCCTGCAGCGCCCCTGATTTTATGATCGCAAGCATTTACTCTAGGCAGTCTAGGAAAAAAATCCCAAAAGTCTAGATAATGTTATTCAGAACTTATTAACAAAAGGGCTAAGGGGCGCTTGCGCCCCTTAGGATCCCCTACCGATAGGCAATTTTTAAAAATGCTGACGCATTTTATAAAAATTGCCTATCGGGAAGGGTGATACTAAGCACCCCACAGATTCCTTCGGAATCGAGTCATTAACAAATACACCCGGATCGCTTCGCGATCAGGAGGGCGCCTTGTATAGGCTTCCCGATAGCGATTTACTTAAAATACGCAGTATTTTAATAAATCGCTATCGGAAAGGGGATCCAAGGGGAGCTAGCTCCCCTTGGCCTTTTAACTTCTTTCTTTTAATAACTTCTTCACTCCTTCCAACGCCAGCTTCGCATTGGCTTGTTCGCTGGAGGAGAAGAGGTCCTCGAGGAGGGAGGCTTTTTGGCGTTGCAGCTCGACGATTTTTTCCTCGACGGTATTGGCGGCTATGAGCTTGATGCTGGTGACGGTGCGGGTTTGGCCGATGCGGTGAGCGCGGTCTACTGCTTGAGCTTCGACGGCGGGGTTCCACCAGGGGTCGCAGAAAACAACGGTGTTGGCACTGGCCAAGTTGAGGCCGACGCCCCCAGCCTTTAGGGAAATCAGAAAGACAGGGATTTCGGGGTCGTTGTTGAAGGTGTCGCAAACGGCTTGGCGATTCACGGTTTGGCCGTCCAGATAGGTGTAGCGCAGGCCGGATTTATCGAAATCCTGAGCTAAAATCCGCAACAAAGAGGCGAACTGGGAAAACACAAGCAGGCGATGGCCATCGTCTTGGGCTTCCTCGATGAGCTCCTTGAGGATGCGGAACTTGGCCGAGTCTTGCGCGCTCAGGCTTGGGTCGAGCAAACGCGGTTCGGCGCAAATTTGGCGCAGACGCAGCAGTTGCGTCAGAGCAGCCATGTAGACGTGCCCATGAGAGGCGCCTGCCATTTCGAGGTCAAAAATTTCCTTCCGTGTTTTGGCCAAAACAGCGTTATAGAGGGCTTCCTGCTTGGGCTCAAAGGAGCAAAAGAGGGTTTGTTCGATTTTTTTAGGCAACTCCGGGGTCACCTGGGCCTTGGAACGCCGCAAGACATAGGGCGCTGCTTGTTCGCGCTGGCGCACGTCGTACCATTGGCGGTTTTCTCGGGCTTGGCTGGGCGTAGCGGGGCTAGCTAGGTAGCCGGGCATGAGGAATTCAAACAGCGCATGCAGGTCCTCCACGCTGTTTTCCAAAGGCGTACCGGTGAGCACAAAGCGGCTTTGGGCCTTGAGGGTACGCAGGGCTTGGGCGTTTTGGGTATTGCGGTTTTTGATATGCTGAGCCTCATCCGCAATGATAAGCGAAAAGGGAATTTTGGAAAACAAGGCCTGGTCGCGCGCCAAAGTACCGTAGGAAGTAATGATGACGCGCTGGGCCAGCACTTGCTGAGCATCGGCAAGGCGCTGATTGCCGTGGTGGATGCAGTGCGCAAGCCCCTGAGTAAAACGCAGCGTCTCGCGACGCCAATTTTCCGTTAAACTAGCAGGACACACGACCAAGACCGGAGGTGCTTGTGGGTTTTCTAAAAACAAAGCCTCCATAACGCCCAAGGCTTGTATGGTTTTGCCCAAGCCCATTTCATCCGCCAAAATACCGCCCAGGCCGTGCTTGTACAGGTGCCAAAGCCAGGCAATGCCCAGTTTTTGGTAGGGGCGCAGGGTAGTCATCAGCTGCGGCCCCAAAGCTGGCAACCCAAGCGCATCGATGTGGCGCAGCGCTTGGCCCTGTTGCTGCCAGCTTTCGCTGCTTTGCCAGTGCTCCGAAAGCGGCTCCAGCAGCAAACAGGCGTCTGTGAGCTGGGCGGGGTTCAGGATCCTTTCGTACAGCGGACTGACGGCCTGAGTAGGGTCCCCACTGAGGCCCTGTTGAGCCTTGCGCAAAACGTGCAGCTCTTTGGGGTCGATTAGGTAATACTGCTGAGCATCCTGTACATAAAAACACCCAGACCCCAAAGCCTTCCGCAAAGCAACGGCATCGACCTTGCCAGCCTCTAAGCGCAATTGTAGGTGCACCTGCCCGTTTTCTTCATGGCTAAAGGCCTGCAATTGCGTCATTTGCAGGGTGTCTAGGTGCGCTTGTAGATGATCACTGATGCAGCCCGGGTAATCGCTTTTGAGGCGCTTAAGGTTGTGGGCCAAAAAATTAAGCACTTTGTGGCGGTCTCGCAGCCAAAAGCAACGGTTCGAGGGCTCCAAGCCCAGGCCTTCGTCCTTGAGCCAGCGTACCAGCTCAGGATGGTTCTCAGGCGCATGGACTTTGGCGCGCAGCACGTCTAGTGAGCCATCTATCGTCATAATCTCTGCCGTTGGCTCAGCAAAAACCTTACGCGCTGGCTGCGGCACAAGGCTGCGCTCCAGCTTGGGCGCTTTACTGAGGTCCGGCACCCCTAACAGCTTACCATTGAGCCAGGGAATGGCCTCAAGTCTGGATTGGCTCCAAAAAACACAGTCCTCCCCCTTGAGGAGTTCTAACAACTCAGCCAGCTGCTCAGGCCTGAGCTGCAAAAGGCTGTACAGCTGCCCTTGGCACCAGTTTTCTAACAGCAAAGCGACCTGATAATGCTCGGGCGACATCCGATACGCCTGGCGCCGGCTTAGATTTTCAAGCGGTAAAAAGCTCCCTTGTACAAAGGCTTCTATTTTGAGGCTGATGGTTTGGCAGGCGCTTTTCAAGTTCGGAGGCAACAAGACCACAAACGACAGCGGGTGCCCACGATCATTGGCTACGACGATAGATCTCAGCTTAGGCAGCGCTTCGCTAGACGCAATTTTCACGAGCTTTTTAGTCGGCTTTTTTTCGGGCAGCTTAGCTTTGGCCTCAAGCGCGCACAAGGCAATCATCAGCGCATGGACGCACACATAACCCTGAGCAGCCCGGGCACACTGGCAGCTGTTTTTAACAAAAGCGGTCGAACGTAAGTTGAGTACCGGCGTACGGATTTGCTTAGGATGCAGCTCATCGCGTACTTGGCCCCGAAGCAAGGGTGCTTCCCACTCCCAGCTAATGACCCCGTCCAAGAGCTCCTGCGCCTGCTTGATCAGGGTGTGCGAGGCCCATTGACCGAGTAGCCAGTGATCTATGGGTAAAGTTTTAACGTCTTGCTTAAGCATCTCTATTTTTTTTACGCTCCTGCATTATCTAGTCTTGATTTTTTATTTCAAGAAAATTATTGTAAGGCTTGCTTTTCTCATGGATTTAGAACTACCCGAATCGGTTTTACACGCAATGGAGGCCCGCATACAGCGCTACCCTCAAAAACGCAGCGCGGTATTGCCCCTTTTGCACCTCATTCAGGAACACAAGGGCTACATTTCTCAAAAAGCCATGCAGTGGATCGCCCAACGCCTCGACATGCAACCCATCGAAGTTCAGGAACTGGTGACCTTCTATCCCATGTTGCACCAAAAACCCTGCGGCCACGTCCATGTCCGCGTCTGCCGCACCCTCTCCTGTGCCCTCCAAGGCTCTGCCCAAGTCCTAAAAACCCTCGAAAAAGCCCTCAACTGCCCCGCAGGCAGCACCCACCCAACAGGCAGCGTCAGCCTCGAATTCTTTGAATGCCTCGCCAACTGCCACGGCGCCCCCGTCGTCATGGTCAATGAAGTACTCCATGCAGACGTAACGCCAGAAAGGTTGCAGGCGTTGGTCGAGGAAATAAAAAAGGAGATAAAAATGAAGGGCTAAGGGGCACTGGTGCCCCTTAGGATCCCCTTTCCGATAGCGATTTATTAAAATGCTGGCGCATTTTAGATAAATCGCTATCGGGAAGCCTATACTAAGCCCCCCACGATCGCGAAGCGATCCGGGTGTGTTTTTTGAACCACCCTTCGGGGATCCTAAGACGCGCAAGCGCTCTAGCGTTGAAAGTGACTTAACTACTTGATTAGCAATCTATTATAAAACACATGATGAGAGCCCTGAAAGGGCGAATGCTTGTCAGCCCAGGGCTTTAGCCCTGGGTTTACGGGTTAAAAACAAACCAGAGCCCTACAGCGGCGATTCATCAAAATGCATCAAATTTATTTAAAAATTAACTATGGATAATATATCAGGTTTAATGAATCGCCCCTGTAGGGCTCTAAATTACTTACCAATTGTACCCAGGGCGACCCAAGAGTCGCCCTGGGCTATCCATCATTCGCCCCTACAGGGCTCTCATTTTGTGGTTTTAGTTAATTGTTCACACGCCCTAGTTCGAAAAATACTCCCGGATCGCGAAGCGATCCTGGAGGGCGCCTTGTATATCCTATCCCGATGGGCAATTTTTTACAAATGCGCTTGCGCATTTTAGAAAATTGCCCATCGGTTAGGGGATCCAAGGGGAGCTAGCTCCCCTTGGCCCTTTAAACCTCCTTACACGTTCAAACACATGAAACTTCTGTTGCAACACCTTAACACACCTGGCTACGGGCCAAACATCAACGACTACCTACACCACGGCGGCTACGAGACGCTCAAGAAGGCCATTGCCCTGGGGCCGCAGGGGGTCGTCGAGGCGGTAGTGGCGTCGCAGTTACGGGGGCGTGGGGGAGCGGGGTTCCCGACGGGCCGCAAGTGGCAGTTGCTGGATAAAAAGTCTGGGAAGCCCGTTTATTTGATTTGCAATGCGGATGAATCGGAACCTGGGACGTTCAAGGACCGACAGATCATCTACAAAGACCCGCATCAGCTCTTGGAAGGCATGCTGATCACGGCTTATGCGATAGGCGCCAAGCAGGCATTTATCTATATACGTGGAGAGATGTACGAAGGCGCACGCCTTTTGGAACGCGCTATTGAGGAAGCTCGGGCCCATGGCTTTTTGGGTGATGCGATCGCTGGGTCTGATTACTGCTGTGATTTTGTGGTACATCGCGGCGCAGGTTCGTATATTTGTGGGGAGGAAACGGGCCTTATTGAGTCCTTGGAAGGCAAACGGCCGTATCCCCGCATCAAGCCCCCGTATTTCCCAGCTGTACTGGGGCTGTACTACTGCCCGACGATCGTGAATAACGTTGAAACCTTGTGCCACGTCAAGCACGTCATCGCTTTGGGGGCGGAAGCTTTTAAGGCCATTGGCACCCCGAACAACACAGGGACGCGTATTTGGAGCGTTTCAGGCACGGTTCAGCGGCCGGGCTATCATGAGTTTGCTTGTGGGGAGATCACCCTAGGGCAGCTGCTTTACGATGTGTGTGGCGGCCCGCGGCCCGGACGTACTTTCCGAGCCATCATCCCAGGCGGCTCCTCTTCCAAGGTCCTCAAGGTCGGCGAACGCTATCGCGGTAAATTGCCCAATGGTACGCCCTTTGACTGGGATTTCACTGATATTCCCTTAGATTTTGACAGCCTTACGGCCTGCGGTACCATGTCCGGCTCAGCGGCTGTCATTGCCATGGATGACTCCGTAGACCTCGTGGAAGCCCTTGCCAATCTGAATACGTTTTATGCCCATGAAAGCTGCGGTCAATGCACCCCTTGCCGCGAAGGCTCCGAATGGATGCATAAAATCACCCAACGCATGCTCCAAGGCAAGGCTCGCTCCCAGGATGCCGATTTACTCCTGAGTATCTCAAAAAACATCTCCGGCCGCACCATCTGCGCCCATGGCGAGGCCTGCGCCTGGCCTACCGAGAGTTTTGTAGAGAAGTTCAAGGAAGATTTCTTAAACAAGGCGAAGGGCTAGTGTTGAAAGTTAAAGGGCTAAGGGGCGCTTGCGCCCCTTAGGATCCCCTATAGGTAGCGATTTTAGGAAATACTGCGTATTTCATAAAATCGCTACCTAGTAGGATATACTAAGCCCCCCCCACGATCGCGAAGCGATCCAGAGGGTGCCTTGTATCGCCTCATCCAGTAGCGATTTATCTAAAATACGCAGTATTTTAATAAATCGCTACTGATAGGGGATCCAAGGGGAGCTCGCTCCCCTTGGCCTAGTTAGAGCAAATATGATCTTTATTCAGTTCGCCGCGGAGGGCTTGTTCGATGAGAACGGAGGCCTGGGCCTGGCGTAGGTCTTCGATGAGGATGCTGAGGCGTTTTTCGGGTGTAACGGTCTGCAGAAGGTCTTGCTGACAGGTGAGTTGCGGGCATAGAGCGGCGGCCACGGCATCAATAATGGCTTCGGGGCTAGAGAGGTCCTTGAGGTGCAAAAGCAGTTCCTTGCTGCCTTCCAAATCGTGGCCATCGGCCAAGAGTGCTAGGAGTTCACGGGTAAGACGGCCCAAGGTAGCGCGTGCAGGTTTGCGATCAGAGCAGAGTTTTTGAATACGCACAATAGGGTAAGGATTTTCCGTCACCAAGGCGTTGCATTGCACGCGCATAAGGCCTTTGAGAATGATCTCGCTGGTGTCATGGGTGGTCCTTCGGCAACTACTGATGAGACCCAAGGTCATGAGGCTGCCCTCTAGGTGCGTCCTGTCTATGGCGTCTTGGTAGCACAGGGCATCGGGCGGGTAACCGGAAACGGCCAGCATGCGCATGCCCTTGAGGGCATCTTCGAGCATGAGCTTGTGCGTGTCTTCAAAAATACGCAAGGAAAGGGAGGCTTGCGGAAACAGCAAGACCTCACCAAGAGGCAACCAAGGAACAATCTGGGCGAGCGGGGTAGCTGAGGACATAACTAAAGATCAATGGCTTTGCCTAAATTATGAAAACCTTCCCAAATGCGGTCAGCAAGGGGGGTGTGCTTCTGAGCCGCAAGACTAAAGGCACGTTCTTCATCGACTTTAACACTAACGTTGGCCTTGGGGCCCAGCGCCAAGTCCATCATAAGCTTAGACTCAAGCGCCTCCCGAGACTGCTGCGGCGCAGCAAAGACACTGGGAATCGAGACCGAAGAAGACGTTGCTGAAGATTGAATGCGTTCCACTGTAGACAAAAGATTATCATGTTTTTAGTGCGCATTGTCAAGCTTGTCTTCTTACGTATTTTTTGGAAAGTATTGAAAAGGGCCAAGGGGCACTTGTGCCCCTTAGGATCCCCTACAGGGTGCGATTTTTAAAAATGCGATGCATTTTATAAAAATCGCACCCTGGGAGGGCATACTAGGTTCTGTGAAGAAAAAATCATTCATCTGAGCCAACCTAAGGCGTGTGAACAATTAAATTTAAAACCTGTTTTAAGGAATCTGTTAGGGTTGATAAATCCTATTAATTTAACCAATAATCAAGACCACACTTTGG
>JANYDI010000172.1 GCA_025363695.1 Opitutia bacterium | reverse complement strand
GCTCTCATTTTGTGGTTTGTTTTAAACAATTATTTATCAACCCTAACGGATCCCTTAAAACAGGTTTTAAAAATGCCTAAAAAATGTGGCTTCGATCGCAAAGCAATCTGTGGGGTGCCTTAGTATATGCTTCCCGATAGCGATTTATCTAAAATGCGTTAGCATTTTAATAAATCGCTATCGGAAAGGGGATCCTAAGGGGCACTTGTGCCCCTTGGCCCTTAAACACTTCCACCCACGTAGCCTTCATTATAGCGTTCAATCATCTCCGCCCATAGGGGCAACGCCAAGGCCTCCTTGAGTAAAAAGGGCGATGGCCAGGGGGCGAAAGGCGATAGAACGGTCAATGCCACTTCTGAGGCGCCATAGGAACGCAGCGCAAGGCCGTAAAGTGCCACTTGAAGGCCTATAGAACGTTCTAGTCCGCTGAGCGTCAGGGGGGGCTGAAGGCCCGTTTTAAAGTCAACGACCTCAAAAAGTCGTGAAGCATCGAGGACAGACAGCTCTGGGGGAATGGGGGCGTCGGATAAAAGCAAGTCGATACGCCCGCTCAGCGGGATAAGGGTTTCCGGGAAACCGGGCAAGGCGACCTGTGTCCCTGGACGCAAAGACAACTCTGTGGCGGCAAAAAAGCCCTCACGATGCTCAAGCAGGGCGGCCACAAGCGCTCGCGCTTTGCTTTCGATGTGTGTGGCGTAAAGACGGGATAAATCGCTCGCAACAGACGCCTTGAGGGCCTGCAGGGCGCGTTCCAAGCGGGTTTGAACGCTCGTAGGCTCAATACGGCCATGAGCCAAGGCAGCAGCCAAAAGCTTATGCACGCCGATGCCCACAGCAAGGGAGCCAAGATCCTGTTCTTCCTTGGGAACTCTTGGAGGCGCCTTCAGGAGTTTTGTGAACCACAGGTCTTCAGGGTACTGAAAAAGAGCCTCCCACTCCTTGGCGCTGAGCACCAAGGGCTTTCCGCTACAAAAGGCAAAACGGTTCTCGGGCTGCTTGGGGGGGTTTTTGTCCTTATCAGAAGCAGGCGACAAAGGGACGCCCACAACGCGGTGCGTCACCAAGGGCTCAAAGAGCGGGTTGAGTAGATTTCCCTGACTATCTTGGGTACAAAAACTGATGACCAAGTCCTTTTGGGCCGTCAGCATCAGCTGGGTAAGCGTTGCCTGTTGTATGGCCTGGGTGGCCTCTGGGGTAATGGCCAAAACGGCATCCGCTTTCTGCGGGCGCTCTAAGGCGTCTAGCAAGGACAAACGCGGAACCTGCCAGGCTTCAGCGCTCGCCTGAGCTATCAGCACATGGCTAAAGCTGTTGCCTAGGGCGGCATGCCAGGGAAGCAGCTGCACGGGCGCCAAGAGCTCCGAAGGCCCAGATACGCGTCCGGGCAGTTTTAGGAACCCCTGTAGCCACTGCGCAAAGGCCAAACGCGAGGCCACTAAGGGGCTGCTGGCCACCCAAGGCGTTTCTAGTATATAGTCTAGCCGAGCCAAAAGCGGCTGTACCCGTTGCCAAAAAACAGCCAAGGGGGCAAGCTCTGGCAGCAAAGGCCAATCCTGCAGAAGGTCTTCGATGGGGGAAGCGTCGGGACTTGTCGTCTCATGTAAAACCCTTATAAAGTGCTTATCTAAACGCTGCTTTATAGACTCCAACTGCTCCAGGGACTCCAAAAACCCCTCCAGCCAAAGCTTTTCCAAAAATGGCTCAAACAGCGTCCAGCGCGGGTCTTTTTGCCAGGCCAGGTAGCTTTCTAGCAGCGCATAGCTGGGTGTTTGCGCACAGGGAAGCCCGATCCCGTCATGATGCGCAATTCCCTGGGCTTCTAGTAAATGACTCACCCGAGCTGCCACGGGAGAGCCGGTGGGGAAAATCAGCCCTATGCGCGTGCTTGCGGCGTCGCCTAGCCAATGGCCCACTTGGTTCACGATGGCCTGAGCTTCGCATTCGGCATGAGGAGTCTCTAAGCCCATCAGCGGGACCGCCGCGCCCAAGCCCAACACGGACTGAGCGTAAGGCCCCTGCGCTTCCTCGTCAAGCCACACGGCTTCCTGCCCCATGAAGGTTTCCCACTGCTCTAGCCATAGGGCATCCCAGTTCAGGGCTCCCGTGGCCCAAAGACACACGTAAGCCCGGCGAGCCGCTCGTAAGCCCGCCTGTAAGAGCGGCCACAGGCTGCAATCCCACGCACTAAAGCCGTAGAACAGGAAGTCCTGCGTCCCGGGCGTGGGGACGCAAAGCTCCCTATCCTGCTGCTGTACGGTCGTGAGCCCACTGCCGTCTATGCAGCGCTGGAAGTCTTGCAACAGGCCTTCGGCATCTTCTTCCAAGGCACACGCTTGCCGGCTGTCGTAAAGCGTCACCCAAGGAGCCGGCCCTTTTGCAGCCAGAGCGGCATAGGGGGACTTTGACCCCAAAGCGGCTACTTGCATGAGGAGGTGTAGATCTTCACGCAAAGCCACAGTCTTTTTATCCGCGTGAGCCAGCAAAGCCCGACGCAACAGGGCCGGCGTCCAGATCCGAATCCCCAAAAACGCCGACCCTTCCTGCGCCCATTGAGCCTTAAGCTCCTGAGCCACCCCCATATGCGGCAGCACCAGCGTCACATTGCCAAAAAAACGCTCCCCGCTAAGCCAAGGCTTTAAGCCTTGCTGCCAAGCCTGTTGGCTGCCTTGTGCCCATAATAATTGCATAGTTGCTAAGTGTTTTTATGTAAACTTATTTCAGGCTTTTCACTTATTTAAATAAATATATTATTGACTCTTTCACGGTTAAATGTCTAGGTTCTGTGAAGAAAAAATCATTCATCTGAGCCAACCTAAGGCGTGTGAACAATTAAATTTAAAACCTGTTTTAAGGAATCTGTTAGGGTTGATAAATCCTATTAATTTAACTAATAATCAAGACCACACTTTGGGAGGCCTGAAAGGCCGGCAGATCGTAGCCCAGGGCGTAAGCCCTGGGTTTGATATGAAAAACAAACCGGAGCCCTG
>JANYDI010000164.1 GCA_025363695.1 Opitutia bacterium | reverse complement strand
ATCGTAGCCCAGGGCGTAAGCCCGGGGTCTTGGTTGGAAAATAAATCTGAGCCCTGTAAGGGCGGCACTCAAGAAAATTTCAAAAAGAGTGAGTGTCGCCCCTGTAGGGCTCAAAATCTTTTTTCACTCGTAAACCCAGGGCTTACGCCCTGGGCTACGTATCTGCCGGCCTTTCAGGCCTCCTTATGTGTGGCTTGATAAATGGTTAGATTAATGTCCTTTATCAACAACAAAACACACTTTGAGAGCCCTGAAGGGACGAAGGATATGTGTGGCTTATTAGTTAATCAAGTAGAGTTGATTGCACGTACTAATCTGGTTGCTTGGATTTATAATTTTTGGCTTTAAATAGAGTTATGCCAGAAAGGGGTCATTCTAAAAAGTACTCCCGGATCGCTTCGCGATCTGTGGGGGGCTTAGTATCACCCTACCCGATAGGCAATGGAAGGGGATCCTAAGGGGCGCAAGCGCCCCTTAGCCCTTTAGCCCTTCAACAATACCATCCGCCAACGCCCTCATGAGGTCTACATAAGTAGGCAATTCCGGACTTAAGGCGCCGATGGTGATGGGCTTAGCTAATTGGGCGCCTGTTTCGCGAGCAAGCTGCTCTAGGAGCACGGGATTTTCCCCTACTTCTGGGAACAGGGTCGTGATGGCGTGTTCTTTGATTTGCTCAATGAGGTGAGCTAGGTAGCCTGCGGAGCCCTCGGACAACGGCGTGGGGCCGGAGGCATGCCCGAGGTACAAAAAGCCATAGGCGCAGGCAAAGTAGCGCAGTCCATCGTGGTAAGTGACGAGGGCCCGGGAGGATTCAGGGATCGTCGCTACCTTTTGGCAAATTTCAGCATCGAGGTCATCCAGGGTCTTGCGGTAGCGGTTCCAGTTGGCTTCGTAGAGGTTTTTTCCCTTGGGGTCAGCCAAAACCAGTGCTTCGTAAAGGGCGCGTACCATCAGTTTAGCACAGCCGACATCGAGCCACGCATGAGGGTCTGCCTCGTCCTTAGGGCTGGCCATCAAGGCGGCAGGGCGCTGTTTGCTGCGACAACAGCAGGCTTTATTGCTGCCTTGGCGCCCCGATTGCTTAAAAGTTTTGGGATCAATGGGGACGCCTGCCTTGAGCAAGGGAAGCCCGAAACTCAAAGTCGTGCGTTTGGCTGAGCTAGCACTGGCTCTGAAAAGCGTGGTCAGCCAGGGCTCTTCGAGTCCAGAACCGATTTCAAAGACGAGCTCCGCCCGCGTCAGCGCCACTGCGTTTTGGGGTGTGGGCTCAAAGTGATGGACGTTCCCATCGGGGCCCACTAAAGTCGTGAGGTAGACGCGTTGGCCTGCAATCTGCCTGACCCAGTCGGCCACAATGCTTTGGGTGGCTACAATGTGCAAGGAATGAGGGCCTTGTTTCAATTCGGGTTTACCCTTGTAATGCCATACCCACACAATCGCGGCCCCCATAAGGAGGGCGAAGAGGAGTCCTGAAACGCGAGCAAAAAGAGACCTAGACGGCATGATTTATATTTGTATTAAATTTTCAGCGGCGTCAATAAAAATTATCCTATCTTTGCGTTTTTAGGTTGTAAAAATACTTCTTTTGTGTAAGAAATTCCCCATGATTGTAAGCCTAAAAGGCTGTGTTAGCCAAAAAGGGCCCCTTTGGGCGGTTATTGAAGTAGCAGGAGTGGGCTATTGTGTCCATATGCCTGCGGCAACTTTGGAGGCTTTGCCGACACTAGGAGGGCAGGTCGTTTTGCATACCCATGTCGTCTACCGCGAAGAAGCCCAGACTATTTATGGGTTCAATAGCCTACGTGAACGTGATTTTTTCAGGCTCTTGATAGAAAAGGTTTCTGGCGTTGGACCTAAATTGGCTTTGGCTCTCTTGAGTGCCTTTCCCTTGGATACCCTCGAAGCCGCCTTGGACAACGAGGATGTAACGTTGCTGAGCCGCTGTCCTGGCGTCGGGAAAAAAACCGCTGAACGGCTCATCTTGGAGCTTCGGGGTAAGCGTCCTTTGCTGGCCACAAGCATAGTGACATCCGATGCCAACATGCTTGCCGTTTCCTATACCGACGCCGTTAGGGAGGCCCTCAATGGGCTGTTAACCCTGGGTTATAGTACCAAAGAAGCGCAGGTAGCCATGGAGCGCGTCATGGTGCGCTTCCCTCAGGAAGCCGCTGCTTTTTCGACCGAGAGACTGCTCAAGGAGGCGTTAGGGGCCCAGGGGTGGTTTGAGGGGCGCATTGGGGGTTGATGCTGCGGAATGGAAGTGACTCACGCACCTAAAGTGCGCTACGCACTTCCCTTCCTTGCCTGAACCCCCAAATGCACCCCTCAAACCGGCTCAAAGCAGTTCATAAAATACTCCCGGATCGCTTCGCGATCTGTGGGGGCCTTAGGTTCTGTGAAGGAAATTTTTTTGTAATTAAGGATTGATATTTTAGGGCCCGTGGATCAGTTAAGCTATCCAATAAACCACACATAAGGAGGCCTGAAGGGCCGGCAGATCGTAGCCCAGGGCGTAAGCCCTGGGTT
>JANYDI010000163.1 GCA_025363695.1 Opitutia bacterium | reverse complement strand
ATCGTAGCCCAGGGCGTAAGCCCTGGGTCCTGGATGGAAAATAAACCGGAGCCCTGTAAGGGCGGCACTCAAAAGGTCAATAGGAGTGTCGCCCCTGTAGGGCTCAAAAAAATTTCACCCTTAAACCCAGGGCTTACGCCCTGGGCTACGATCTGCCGGCCTTTCAGGCCTCCTTAAGTGTGGTTTGTTGGATATATTAGGGTTGATAAATAATTATTTAAAAACAAACCACAAAATAATCGCCCTGAAGGGGCGAAGGATGATAGCCCAGGGCGACTCTTGGGTCGCCCTGGGTTCTGGTAGGTGAATAATCTAGAGCCCTACAGGGGCGATTCTTAAAATGTATTAAATTTATCTGAAAATTAACAAAATATTGCAATAAATTTTAAAATATATGCTCTATATCAACTTTATTGAATCGCCCCTGTAGGGCTCTAAATCTCTACCTGCCAGAACCCAGGGCGACCCAAGAGTCGCCCTGGGCTATCATCCTTCGCCCCTTCAGGGCGATCATAGTGTAGATTGATTGTTAAATAAGCAGGATTGATTACACGCCCTAATTTGATTGCTCGGATTTATAATTTTTGGCTTTAAATTGGGTTATGCAAGAGCTTCAATGCATCGCATTTTTGAAAATCGCCCATCGGAAAGGGGATCCAAGGGGAGCTAGCTCCCCTTGGCCCTATTTCAAAACACGCATCCCTCCTATAAGCAAAGCAACATTGGGGAGCCACAGGAGCCAGTCAGGCCGGAGGCTCGGATAGGCGCTGAGGCCGGAAATCAGCATAATGCTGGCATAGTAGAGCAGCGTCAGGACGATCGCCGTTAGGGCTCCTGCGGAAGCCTCGCTACGGCGGCTATGAAGCCCCAGACCAAAGGCAAGCAGCCCCAAAGGAACGAGCGACACCGAGAGGACCATGAGGCTTCCCAGGTGTAAGCGGTAGCGCATGGCTTCTTGGAAGCGACCCGCAGCATGGGCCGTTTTACTGGCCAGATACAAGGCCTTTGGCGACATAAAACGTAGTTGTTGCTGTTCAGACGCTAAGGACGCCATACGCCCCAAGGGCAGCTCCAGCGGTAGTTTTTTAAAAAACACAAGCTTTGGCCCCTGATGCGGCTGATACTGCGCATAGCCTTCGTGTAAAACCATGCGCAAGCGCCCCTCTTGGCCTGTGGATTCGAGCGTTGCCGTTTGGGCGCAAAGAACAGCCTCTAAGGCGTTATGCGTATCGAGTTTCCAAAGGCAAAAATCTCGATACG
Organism: Opitutia bacterium; assembly: GCA_025363695.1. Taxonomy (GTDB): domain Bacteria; phylum Verrucomicrobiota; class Verrucomicrobiia; order Opitutales; family JANYDI01; genus JANYDI01. The sequence continues at coordinate 8,156 of JANYDI010000163.1, read as the reverse complement.
TCCCAAGTTCTTTTTTTCTAAAATAAACAAGGTATCCCGGAAAATGCCGAATAAACTGCCCGGCTTCTAAAAAGCGCTCCGGATGCCCATGTAGGCTTTCCTTGAGGACCCAGCGATAGCTTTTGGCCATTTTTGGCAAAACAAGGGTATGCAGACCCAGCGTAAAAAGCGTACAACCCAGTAAAAAGTAGGCCAAGGGCCGAAAGCAACGCCAAGGCCCCAAGCCTAAAGCCTGCATGGCCACCCATTCCTCATCAGCACTCAAGCGCCCCGCCACCATCACAAAGCCACAGACCACGCCCATCGGTAGGGCGTAGGGCAATACGTTGGGCACCAGCAACCCCAAGAGCGTTCCCAGCTCAAGAAACGTAATACGCCCAGCCAAAAAATGGGCCAAAATATCCCTAAGTGCATTCCCAGCCAAAAGAATGCCCACAAACCCACAGACGCACAGGGCTACCGTTTTAAGCACCTGGCCAACAAGGTAGCGTTCTAAGATCATGCCGCAATCATGGCACACCCTCGCACAGCCAAGGACCCAAAGCAAGCTGTTTTTAGGAGGGAAAGGGCTAAGGTGTTGAAGGGAAAGAAGAAGTATAAAGGGCCAAGGGGCGCTTGCGCCCCTTGGATCCCCTTTCCGATAGCGATTTATTAAAATGCTAGCGCATTTTAGATAAATCGCTATCGGGAGTGGGTATACAAGGCACCCTCCAGATCGCGAAGCGATCCGGGAGTATCTGATGAACTGCTTCCAGCCGGTTTGAGGGGGGCATTCGCGTTTCAGGCAAGGAAGGGAAGTGCGTAGCGCACTACGGTGCGTGAGTCACTTCCCTGACGCAGCATCAAACGTGAATGCCCCCCTCAAACCAAGCCTGTTCTTTATTGACCTCCTCTTACTCCTCCGTTAGAACCAGGCATGATCGATAATACCCTTGACGACGACGAAGCTCCGCATGTCAACCCGTTTATTTTCTACCTTAACGATAGTCTTTTCTCCATCCTCAGTGCTCATATCCTGGAGGTCCATCCTGTCTACCCCGTGCGCAGACTTCCTTTGCGCAATGAAGGGTCTTTTTTGGGTGTTACGGCTATTCAAGGCGAAGTGCTGGTTTCTGTTTCGCTCCATAAGCTCTTAAACATCCCCCCAGGCTCGCCTAAAGACCGGATTCCTCACTACCCAGGAATGCTTGAACTTCATTTTAACAAAAAAAGATTAATCGCTTATGTTAATTACGCCTTAGGCAATTTTGTCGTTCCCGAAACAGACCTTAGCGCCGTCACGGATAAACCCTACATCAGCAGCGTTTTTATCTTTAAGCAAAAGCCAGTATTCATCATCGATATCGCAGCGCTTTTTAAGGGTGTCTAAGGATTCATTCTAAAAATCATGGAAAACGACTCAATTTTATTAGGGCTTTTTGTCCAGGAAGTCGACACGCACAGCGAAACGCTCATCGCTGCGCTACTTAACCTCGAAAGAGCCTTTAGCCAGGAAGAGCTGCAAAAGGCCTTACGTGCTGCCCATTCGATCAAAGGCGCTGCGAGCGTTGTCGATATGCCTGGAGTCGTACGCGCCGCCCACCTCCTTGAAGACTGTTTCGATTTAGCATTAAAGCAAGGCTGTGCTCTGCCCTCCAAGGTCATCGACGTATGCCTCAGTGTCATTGACTACCTAAAACACTTTGCAAGCGCTCAAAACGCCAACCCCCAAGCTTTTTTAGAAAAAAAACCTCCCTTCCCCGAAAAACTAGAAGCTGCTTTGCGGGCTTGTCTCAAAATCCTAGCCGAAGGGCAACCCGCAGCGCCCTCAGAAGGCTTTTTTTCGATGAAGCCCGACAGCTCCACTCAGCAGCAGCCCGAGGCCTCTATCCGCATTTTCAGTGAACGTCTCGCTTCCATCATGATGATCTCAGCTGAGACGCTCATCCAAGCAAAACGACTCCTAGGCTTTGGAACCGAACTGGTAGCCCTCAAAAACCAACAGCAACAACTCGAAGAAGTCCTCACCCAAATCCAAGAAGCTATTTCTTACCTGCCGCACTACAGCCCTTTAAAGGCCATTGTTCAGGAAGCACGCACACGTTCTGAGTTTTTATTACTCTTTCTTTCGTCTAATTTTAAAAAATACGAACTCATTACCGAAAAAATAGCTTGGCTATGCAAACGCAACTACAACGAAGTCCTCACCAGCCGCATGCGCCCCTTGTCCGATGCCCTAGGCGGCATTCCGCGTCTGGTCCGAGACTTGGCCAAGCGTCTCGAAAAAAACATTACCCTGGAGATGCAAGGCACCGAAACCCTCATTGACACAGACATTTTGGTCCAACTGGAATCTCCCCTTAGCCACCTGATCCGCAATGCCGCCGATCATGGCATCGAAAGCCCCCAGCAACGTCTCAACCTAGGTAAATCCCTCGATGGCGCCCTCACCCTCTTTGCACGCCATCAATCCGGTAGGCTATTTATCGATATCTCCGATGATGGTCAAGGCATTGATCTTGAATGGATAAAACAACGCGCCCGCGGCCTTATCAGCGAAGAGGTCCTTAGCTCCCTATCCGAGCAAGAACTCCTACAGTTTTTGTGCCTCCCAGGCTTTAGTTCTCGCAGCATCGTTACGGAGTTTTCAGGCCGTGGCATCGGCCTAAACAGCGTTCAAGACCAAGCTCAAAAAATAGGCGGCCAACTCCACATCCTCACCGTCCCAGGCCAAGGAAGCACCTTTAGGCTCGAGCTGCCCATCAGCCGCTTAATCGTGCATGCGCTTGTTGTCATTGTCGATTTTGAATCGTATGCCCTGCCCCTTAATCGCTTAAAGTTTACCGTTAAAGTAACAGAGGATGCGTATTACGAAATAGACGATCAACTGTATTTTGATCACGAGGACAAAGCCATCCCCGTTACCGATATGGTTACAATCTGGAAGCCCGATCATAAAATAATACTCAGTAATGAAACAACAATACTCGTTGCCCACCATAAAAACAAGCTCTACGGCATCCCCGTTGATGTGGTTTTAGGTGAAAGAGAACTCGTTGTGCAAATCCTCGACGCCCAACTAGGCAAAGTCCCCAATCTGAGCGCTGTAACCCTCATGCCCGAGGGCCCGCCCATTGTCGTACTGGATATGGACGACATCCTCCAAGGCCTCGAAAACCAACTCAACCAAAAAAATCCTAAGGCTCCCCACGATGGCTATAAGGGCACCCTCCTCATCGTCGATGACTCCGCCACCGTACGTGAGAGCGAAAGCAATACGCTACGCCTAGCAGGCTATCACATCGATGTTGCCGTAGACGGCGCCGATGCCTGGAATTCTCTGCAATACAAAAAGTACGACCTCCTCATCACAGACATCGATATGCCCCGCCTCAATGGCCTCGATTTACTCAAACGCTTACGCAAAGACGTACGCCTAAAATCCCTACCCGTCATTCTCGTGTCCTACAAAGATCGCCCCGAAGACCTCCTCCAAGGCGAACAAGCAGGCGCCAACATCTACCTAACCAAGTCCCCCAACCTCAATGCGCTGCTCCTTGCCCACGTCCCAACGCTTTTGGAAGAAGCAACTCAACGCTTGGAGTAAGGGAAAGGAAGGGAGAAACGGTAAGCTAAAGGCCAAGGGGCGCTTGCGCCCCTTAGGATCCCCTTTCGATAGCGATTTATTAAAATGCTAGCGCATTTTAGATAAATCGCTATCGAGGAGGGTGATACTAAGGCACCCCACAGATCGCAAAGCGATCGAAGCCACATTTTTTAGGCATTTTTGTTAGGGTTAATAAATAGTTATTTAACAACAAACCACATTTAAGGAGGCCTGAAGGGCCGGCAGATACGTAGCCCAGGGCGTGAGCCCTGGGTTTGATATGAAAAACAAACCGGAGCCCTGTAAGGGCGGCACTAAAAATTTGAATAGGAGTGTCGCCCCTGTAGGGCTCTAAATCTTTTTTATCGCAAACCCAGGGCTCACGCCCTGGGCTACGATATGCCGGCCCTTCAGGCCTCCTTAAGTGTGTTTTGATGATAAACTTAGATGTATGTGATTTTTAAAGGCAAAAATACCATCAGAATTAACACCCTAGCCCTGGGTTAGGCATGGAAAAAAGATTTAGAGCCCTACAGGGGCGATTCATAACAAAGGGGATTTATTGTAAAATTTATAAGATTTATTATATGAATCGCCCCTACAGGGCTCTCATTTTGTGGCTTTAATAAAATAATTTAGAATACCAGAAAAATACACCCGGATCGCTTCGCGATCTGTGGGGGGCTTAGTATCCACCTCCCAGGGTGCGATTTTTATAAAATGCGCAGCATTTTTAAAAATCGCACCCTGTAGGGGATCCTAAGGGGCGCTAGCGCCCCTTAGCCCTTAGTTTCGGCCCGCTTTGCGCTTAACAGGCGCTACGCCGTGGTAAAAGAGCGAAGCGGACTTGATTTGCAGGCCATCGACGCTCTCGGGCGTGGAGAAGCTGATGTGGGCATCGTCTAGGAAGAAGGTCCTGTCGGTCTTTTCGCAGATAAAAATGGCTTTATAAGAACGGCCAGGCAAGTAGTAACGGGGTGGACCTGCAGGAATAGGAATCGAGACCAAGGATTCCTCGTTGACCATAATTTTGATATTTCTATAAATCGTTGCAATGCCAATATTAGGCACCCATTGGGAAGCGATCTCAAGCAGCTCTTTGGGGCTCAAGGGACGGCCACTGTTTTCGAAAGCCTTACTGATGGCCTCACGTTGGCGCGTATCACGTTTTGATTTTACTTTTTCGTTACTCATAATCGATTTTTCTTCTCTGTTATCCCACAATAATAAGTGATATTTCTTGTTATGGCATATTTCAGGAATTTTGGAAAGAAAAATCTAGTATAAATGCTTATTTTTTTTAAAAATCTTTTTAAAGCAATCTTAATGATAATGTTATATTTTTAAATTAAAAAAGCCACGTAACCAATAGGGAGGCACCACCCAAAGGGTATAGGGTCGCTCTTATTCCTCTAAGCATCAGGTGGGTGCTTTCCTTGCAGCTTTCGGTCTTCCACTCAAGGTGGCCTGACGGCGGCAACATAGGGGCAAGCTCCCGTAATAACAGAAATCAGGATAAGGGCGCTTGAGTCACCGCAATAGGCAGGAACCTCCACAAGCGCTTACCCTATCACCTAGATTTGTGCCTGTCAAGCCGCGTTAATAGGGATTCAATCATCGCTATATCAGCGGGATAGGTGATTTTGGGGTTAGGATAGGGGTTCGGAACCAAGCTGACTTTATGTCCAGCAGCGTACAAGGCAGCCGCTTCATCCGTAAATGTATTTTGGGAAAAAGCTTCCAAGGCCGCCTCCAAAGCCTGACGTTGCGCGCCTTGCGGGGTCTGCGTAGCCCAAACACGGTGACGCTCTAAAGGCCCCTGCATGTATCCGTCCTGTGCCCAAACAAGGCTATCCGTTACCGCTGCCGCCAGGCAAGCAGCCGGGCTGTGCGACAGCGCTTCCAAAAGCGCCGCAATCGCCTCAGGTCGCACCAAAGGACGCGCAGCATCATGTACCAAAACCCTTTCAACATCCCTAGGCAAGGCCCGCAAACCATTGAGCACCGAATCCTGCCGCCGCGGACCCCCATAGGCCCAATAAATCCCTTTATCCTTTACATATTCCGCCAAGTACTGCCGCTGCTCCTGCGAACCCACCACCCCCACCACGCAGTCCACAAGCCCTTCAAAAGCCTCCAAGCTATGCAAAAACACCGGCCGCCCCAGCAGCAACAAGGCGGTTTTGTCCGTACCTTGCATGCGTAGCGATTGCCCAGCTGCGAGGAGTAGAAGTGCTGTTTGGGCCGTTTTTTTCATACGAGTGTAGCTATAAAAGGGCCGAGGGGGCGCTCGCGCCCCTTAGGGTGGTTTGAGGGGCGCATTAGGGCTTGATGCTTCGGAATGGAAGTGACTCACGCACCGTAGTGCGCTACGCACTTCCCTTCCTTGCCTGAAGCCCTAATGCACCCCTCAAACCGGGTTGAAGCAATTCATAAGAATACACCCGGATCGCTTCGCGATCTGTGGGGCGCCTTGTATAGCCTATCCCGATGGGCGATTTTTAAAAATGCATCGCATTTTTGAAAATCGCCCATCGGAAAGGGGATCCAAGGGGAGCGAGCTCCCCTTGGCCCTATACTTTTCACAACACTTCCAAAATTGCTTCATGAAGAGCCTCGGACGAGGGCGTCTTTGCTTGAGCGTGGATGGGGAGCTGGTGATCCTTGAGGGCCTGAGAGGTGCTGGGGCCTATGCTGACGAAGTAGGGGAACTGGGCGCCTGGGTGCAGGGAGAGCTTTACGAAGGCCTCGACGCTGGAGGGGCTGCAAAAGACCATGGAGTGGGCGCCGTGGGTGAGGAAGTCAGCGGCTTCGGGGGTGTCCTGCAAGTAACGTGGTTCGGTGGTGTAAGCTGGGAGCGTATCCACAATGGCCAGACCAACGTCTTCGAGCATTTTGGCCAGCTCTGGGCTATTGCGATTCCCTTGGACAATGAGGATGGCAGCATGCTCGAGGCTTTCTTGCTCTATGAGCTCAACACCCAGGGCATGGGCGGTTGCGGTTTTGGGTACGAAATCCGGCTGTAAATGCCAGGTGCGCAGCGCATCGGCCGTTGCTTGGCCTACGCAGGCAATCGACAATAGGCCTAGACAGCGGATGTCTTTAAAATGTTGAAAAAAATAATGAAAAAACGCCTCAACGCCATGGGCACTGGTGAAAATGAGCCATTGGTATTCTCCAAGGGTTTCAAAAACATCCTGAAGGACTTGAGCTTGCGCGTCGTAGCGGACTTCTATCAGCGGCAATTCAAGGACAGCAAGTCCCTTGGCTCCCAGGCTGTGGGCAAGGACGTCGTTATGGGGCTTGGGACGCGTTAAGACGATGCGTTTCATGATAGATTTTTCGCAATAGCTTCTAAGGTTTTCTCCTGATTTTCTGAACTCACAGCATACTCCCGAACGCCTATTTTGGGGTGAAAGACCCAAAGGCTTCCGTCTGCATAATGAACCCCCAGGGCGCTATGGCAACCGCCGCCTAGGAGCTGCAGGAGCCGGCGCTCCAGCGTTACAGCCAAGTGCGTGGGCGCGTGGGTAAAAACGTTAAATCGATCATAATCCTCCGCCCGGCACTGCAAGGCTATGGCGCCTTGGCCAGCGGCTGGCACCATGGCGTTTATGGGCAAAGCCATACCACGCAGGCCTGGGGTGGGAGCGCTTCCGGAATAACCCAGACGCTCGAGGCCAGCTGCGGCCAATAGGGTCAGCTGATGAGGATTTTTCGTGATATGCGTTAGACGCGTAGCCACGTTCCCGCGTAGTTCCTCAAACCCTGCCAAGTGCGGCAAATGCAGGCGCAGTTGCTCGCGTCGTCGAGGGCTGCCAGTGGCCAAAACAAGGCCGGGCTGCTGCGCTAAGCTTGCCAAAACGGCGCTTGCGTCGGGTAAAACGGGAAGGTTTAACGCTTCTGAATATATGAGAATATCTTGCGCACAAGCTTTTGGCAGATACGCTGCGATGCACAAGCGCGCATCCATTTCGGTCGGGACATCCTTGGCGCTGTGTACGGCCACACAGGCCCGGCCATCCAGCAGCGCCAGCTCTAACTCCTTGGTAAACAAGCCCTTACCGCCCTTTTGCTCCAAGGCTGCCTGCTTGTCTCCCGTCGTGGTCAAAGGCAGGAAGTCTAAGGCTTCTGCAAAGCCTTTTTCCAAAAGGTAGTCGCGAGCCCATTGAGCCTGGACCCTCGCCAACGGACTCCTCCTGGTAGTAATAAAGGACATTCTAAAATGGTGGACGGCGAGGGGCTCGAACCCACGACCCCCTGGGTGTAAACCAAGTGCTCTAACCAACTGAGCTAGCCGTCCAGGAAAAACAGCAGCGTAGGCGCTTTTTAAAAAAAATCAAGCACTTTTTTGTTTTTAAGTGAAGAAAAGTGAAAGGCCCAGAGGGCGCTTGCTCCCCTTAGGATGGTTTTAGGGGGGCATTGGGGCTTGGGACGGCGTCATGGAAGTGACTCACGCACCGTAGTGCGCTACGCACTTCCCTTCCTTGTCCGAACCCCCAATGCCTCCCCTAAAACCGGCTCAAAGCAATTCATAAAATACCCCCGGATCGCTTCGCGATCTGTGGGG
>JANYDI010000135.1 GCA_025363695.1 Opitutia bacterium | reverse complement strand
CGGCACTCAGAATTTGAATACGAGTGTCGCCCCTGTAGGGCTCAAAAAATTTTCACCTGTAAACCCAGGGCTTACGCCCTGGGCTACGATCTGCCGGCCCTTCAGGCCTCCTTATGTGCGTTTTGTTGATAGCTTAATGGGTCACACGCCCTAAAATATCAATTCTCCATTACAAAAAAATTTCCTTCACAGAACCTAGATAAATCGCTACCTGGAACGTATACTAAGCCCCCCACAGATCCCTTCTGAATCGCTTTAGGGATGTGATTCCTCGATTCCGAAGAAATCTGGATGGTGCCTTGTATCGCCATACCTGGTAGCGATTTTGCTGAAATACGCAGTATTTCACAAAATCGCTACCAGTTAGGGGATCCAAGGGGAGCTAGCTCCCCTTAGCCCTTTATCCTGTCCCTAAGCACTCCAAAATCAGGCGCTTGAGGTGGTTTTTTTGTTCCTGGGAGGCGGAGGGCAGGGTGCTCAAGGCATGGAAAAAATGATGCTGAATGGTGATGAGGGTCTTGAGCGGGAAGGGGCAGCGACTCAGGGTATCGAGGTACCAAGGGTTTTGGCTAAACACGTTGCAATTCGATTTTTCCTCAAGGCCTTCGAAGGGCTGACCATAGGCCACTTGGGCGGCTTCGAGGCTGCTTTTGGATACGCTGCTGAGAGCCTTAGCCTCCAGCAGAGCACGCAATGAAATGAGCACGCGGCCTCGGTTTTGAAGGGCCAGAAGGACAGGGCGGCCTTCGGTATTGTGGAAAAAGTAGCGTTCCAGGGCCTTGAGGCTTTTGTTGAGGCCGGACGAAGAATAAAAGCTTTCCGTGAGCTCAAAAAAATCGCCTTCCGACAAGCCAGTAAGGAGTTGCGAAAACACGGCGTCGTCCACAGGGCTTCCCTGCGCATAGGTGGCAAATTTTTCAAGCTCTTGCAGGAGCGCACGCGTATCATTGCCCACACTATCTGTCAGGAGGGTGACTTGGTTTTCGTTCAAGGGCAAACCGAGGGCCTGCGCCTCTTTTTGGATCCAATCCCGTAGGTCCTTGTCTTTTTTGGCCTCAATAAAAAGAAGCGACTGGGCGTTTTTTTCCAGCCATTTGACAAAATTCCGCCGCCTATCCGCTGGCTGAGCGCTCAGGATGATCTCAATGCTCGTGGCATCATGATGTGCCAGGGCTTCCTGCAGCGGCTCGAGGGCCTCCAGGGTGCCCTTCGCGCGGCCCGTCACGGAATCCGCCAGAAACGTAATGCCTCGCAACCAAATAACGCGTTTGCTAAAAAACGGTAGGGTCTGTATCGCCTCGATGGCCTGCGCAATCGCCGTTTGGGCCTGGCTTACGTTGTCCGCCGTACCGTTGATGACGCAGCAGCCAAAGGTGGCGTCCAGGCCCTCACTGAGCTCCTGAAACCATTTTTTGGCCGCGATCTCCACCAAGTATGCGTCCTGTCCGTATGCTAACCGTATCGCCATGGGAGTAGGGTAGGAGTATTTTGTATGATGTCAAGATTAAGGGCCAAGGGGACGTAGTCCCCTTGGATCCCCTTTCCGATGGGCGATTTTCAAAAATGCGATGCATTTTTAAAAATCGCCCATCGGGTAGGACATACAAGGCGCCCCACAGATCCCTTCGGGATCAGCCTTCAATGGAGCTCTTGCATAACTCTATTTAAAGCCAAAAATTATAAATCCCAGCAATTAGATTAGTACGCAAAATCAACCTTGCTTGGTTAACTAATAAACCACACATAAGGAGGCCTGAAAGGCCGGCATATACGTAGCCCAGGGCGTAAGCCCTGGGTTTAACGGTTAAATTTTTTTGAGCCCTACAGGGGCGACACTCGTATTCACATTTTTAGTGCCGCCCTTACAGGGCTCAGGTCTTTTTTTATGCCAAACCCAGGGCTTACGCCCTGGGCTACGTATCTGCCGGCCCTTCAGGCCTCCTTATGTGCGTTTTGAATGGACAAGTTAGGTTATACGCCTAGTTGAAGTTATGCAAGAACTCTAATGAACAAGTGGCCGATTCCTCA
>JANYDI010000106.1 GCA_025363695.1 Opitutia bacterium | reverse complement strand
AAGGTACTCCCGGATCGCTTTGCGATCTGTGGAGGCCTTAGTATAGGCTTCCCGATAGCGATTTATTAAAATATGTAATATTTTAATAAATCGCTATCGGAAAGGGGATCCTAAGGGGAGCTAGCTCCCCTTGGCCCTTTTACCTTTTACTCTATCACAGCTACTGCTACAGCTAAAGTACGCGTATGGGACAGGGAGATGTGGATACGGCGCCCGCCTAGGGCTTGGAGGAGGGCCTGGCCCTTGGCATCGAGGAAGACCTCGGGGGCGCCTAGCTTGTTTGGCAGGATGGCGACGGACTTCCAGGCTAATTGGGCTCCGATGCCGACGCCAAAAGCTTTAGCAACGGCCTCCTTGGCGGCAAAGCGCACGGCAAAGGAAGCAGCGCAGCGATGTTGGCTGTGGCAGTAGAGTCGCTCGGTATCCGTAAAGACGCGGCGTTCGAAGGCCTCTGCGTGACGTTCGAGTAACCTTTCAATGCGGACAATATCGACTAAATCCGTGCCGATCACAGGATTGTTATATGTGGGAGGAATCGGCACTGTCTTTTTGGACGTAGCCGGAATCTTGCCGCTGATGATTGACCTTGTTTTTCTTGAGATAGGCCTCAAAAAGATCCTCGGCATTCATGCCCAAAACCTGAGCTGCTGAGATGAGGAAGTGGAATAGATCGATCACCTCGACGCGGGCATTCTGAAGGTCTGTTTTTTGGTACTTGGCCCACCACTTCCAGGGCATTGAGTCCACAAGCTCAGCCAATTCCTGCTGCATAGCTCGGGAAAAATTGAGCACCCATTGTACTTGCTCTTCCTCAGTAAGCTGCTTAGGATCTACCCCTATGCGCTTGTTAAGAGCTGCCTGCATTTCAAAAAGCATTTCTAATTTATCCATGGGTAGACGAAATGATATTAATTTAAAAAATGCAAGCAATTTTTTCAAAAAGGCTTTAAAATCTTGAATTTTTTATAAATGGACTTTAGGTTCTGTTTTCATGTTTTGTCCAGCGAAGATAAATCTGTTTTTGGCTGTCCTGGGGCAGCGAGCGGATGGATTTCACGAAATATTATCCTTGGCTGCCCCCTTGGCTTTTGGGGACACGCTGAGCCTGAGCCCTCTGAAATACGGCCCTAGCCGACTGAGCGCCGAAGGTTTGGCCCTTCCACTCGATGACAGCAATTTATGCTTAAAGGCCTTGGCGGCGTTCAGGAGTGCTTTTGCTCCTTGCGGGCACTGGCACATCCATGTTGAAAAAAATATCCCCATAGGCAGTGGTCTTGGGGGCGGCAGCAGCAATGCCGCGGGCGTCCTAAAGGCATTGAATCAGCACTACGAACAGCCCCTAAAACCCGAACAACTGCATGCTTTGGCCGCGACGCTGGGCTGCGATGTTCCGTTTTTCCTCAACGAAGGCCTTCAGCTCATGCGTGGTCGTGGCGAGCTCCTGGAGCCCCTGCCCGCGCGATGGGCTAAGCAATTTAACAAAAAACCTGTAACACTTTTCCTGCCCCCTATCGCCATTTCCACGCCTTGGGCCTACAACGCCCTGCGCACCGAAGGCACTCATTATGTCTCAGAAACCGTGGCACATGAGCGGCTTGAGGCCTTTTTGAGCTCCCCCGCAGCTCCCGGCACTTATAATACCTTCGAGGCCATCGCCTTCAAAAAATACCCGCAACTCCAGGCCCTTGTGGACTGGGGCCTTCCCGAGTATTCGATCCAAATGAGCGGCAGCGGCAGCGCCTGCTTTGCGCTGGGGGGGCATGGGGAAGGGAAGAAGGGAAAAGGAGTTACGCAGGTGGAGAGTTGGATTTTAGGGCTAAGGGGCGCAAGCGCCCCTTAGGATCCCCTTTCCGATAGGCGATTTTTAAAAATGCTAGCGCATTTTATAAAAATCGCCTATCGGGCAGGAAATACTAAGGCCCTCCTCGATCGCAAAGCGATCCGGGTGTATTTTAGGTCTACTCTACAAAAATTGGTGCCCAGGGGGGGGGTCGAACCCCCACTCCCTTGCGAGAAGCGGATTTTGAGTCCGCCGCGTCTGCCGATTCCGCCACCCGGGCAAATAAATAAAAGAACTAAGGGGTG
>JANYDI010000094.1 GCA_025363695.1 Opitutia bacterium | reverse complement strand
CCAGGGCGTGAGCCCTGGGTTTACGGGTGAAATTTTTTTGAGCCCTACAGGGGCGACACTCGTATTCAGATTTTTAGTGCCGCCCCTGCAGGGCTCCGGTTTATTTTCCATGCCAAACCCAGGGCTTACGCCCTGGGCTGTCCATATGCCGGCCTTTCAGGCCTCTTTAAGTGTGCTTTAAATAGACAAGTACACAAGCCTAATGAGGTTATGCAAGAACTCTAATAAGTACATCCCGATCGCGAAGCGATCTGTGGGGGGCTTAGTATATCCTATCAGGTAGCGATTTTTATAAAATGCATCGCATTTTTAAAAATCGCTACCTGTAGGGGATCCTAAGGGGCGCAAGCGCCCCTTGGCCCTTACTTATCCTTCAATGCCACCTCTAGCGCCGCCTTAATCGCGGCCAACTGCGTGGCGATGCCGGTTTCGACGGTCCCGATGGGGGTGCGGAGAATGCAGTCACCGGGCTGCATACGGGCTTGGGATTTTACCTCAATAAAGTCTACACCGGGGTGATCTTGAATGAGGGCCTTGACGCCGGCGCGCAGGATGTCGATTTCTTGAGGGCAGACTTCGAGGACGACGTGCTTTTGATCACGCATGATGGTGAGGGCTTTGCTGGCCACGCGGGTAACGCGCTCACTGGGCTCCATTTCACCTAAAATCGAGCGGAGGGAATCCATGATAATGTGGATGAGTTTTTGCTCGAAGCTGGCAATGTACTCGGCCGATTTGGCTACCGTTTCGACCATTTGCTGGCTTGCCTGAGCTTGGCCTGATTTAAGGCCATCATCATAACCTTTTTGACGCTCTAGGGCTGCGCTTTCCTGGGCTTGTTTAACAATAGATTCGGCCTCCTTGGCGGCGGCTTCGAGGACTTCTTTGGCCTCCAGAATAGCCGCATAATCAGCCGCTCTGAGAAGGAGGCCCTGGGGAACAATGCGAAAGGGATGGGGTGCTATTCGAAGCATGGCTGCCACGGGGTTGTCAGTTCTTTGAGGAAAACACGGCTCACGAAGCGCCAGGCTTGGTCGCGTAATTCGGAGGGGACGCGGGCGCTGAGGTCCCAGGACCTTTCACTAGGGAGTTTTACCAATAAACGCTGGCTGAAGGCATCCGGCAAACCCCCTAGGCACGCCTGCAAACACTGCTGACCCGCTTGCCAAACGGCGTCACAAATGGGGAGTTCGGTAGCCACCGTGAGGGCAGGACGCAGGGTTGCCAACAAAGAGGCCCGCCGTAAGGCCCAGGTGAAGCCTGCTTCGCCCAAAAGCGCTTGCAGGGCATCGTGCGAAGATTTATCGATCACCTTCGCAATCGTCCGCGCCATAAAAGCGCTGCCGCTCCAAAGCGTAAGGGTGCGCAAAGTAGGCGCATCGATCAACGCCAAGCGCAGACAAGGGTTACGAAAGTCGTAAAAAGCTTCCGTTTTATTGGGGTTTTTTTCCTCAAAGGCCAAGTGTAAAAGTTTTTGGCGTGAGCGCGGGTATTCGAGTAATTTTTCGTTAAATTTTGGCGCAAACCAGCCTGGAAGCGCCTCGGCGTTGGGGCTTCCATTGAAGTCACAAATCAGCCTAAAAAGCGGCACATTGCTCTCCAAAAGCTCATGAATAAAGTCGGCTGGGGTCATGCTTCTTTCTTGCCTTTTTCAAGGAGGGTGAGTAAGTCCGGGCGTCTATAAAAAAGATATATCAGGAAAGCTAAACTGAAGGCCAACGCACCTAATAGGGCTCCAAAAAGGAGCCAAATACTCTCCATCGACTGAGCCGCAATCTGTAGGCCTAGGAAGCTCTTGAAGGGGCTCTCATTGGTCATGTGTAAATTTCGCTCCCAATCGTTGGAGGGAAACGTAGCCAGGCTGATACGGTCGTAATTTAAGCCCTCAATGCTGTTGACGATGAGGTTTTTGATCTGTGGAATTGCGGACTCAATATCCGCATCAAAGCGGTGCTTGATAAAAACCGACGCTGAGGCCGGTAAACTCAGATCAGAATACGGGTCGTTGTTAGGCAAAACAATCCGAACCCGAGCTGTCAATACACCGTCAATGTAACTGATGGTTTCTGAGATTTCCTCCGAAAGCGCATGCATAAAACGAATGCGTTCCTCCGAAGGCGAGGACACCAGTCCTGTTTTTTTAAATACGTCTCCTATCCCCTCAAAATGCTCATGCGGGTAACCCGAGCGCTCCAGGATATCGACAGCCGTTGAGAACTCCCCATCGCCCACGCGCACAAAAAAGGTATTTTCCTTGCCCGTACCCTTCTGCGCCGCGACCCCGTTGCGCAGCAAAATTGCGATGATTTTGTTCGCCTCTTTTTCCTTCAAGTCCGAAAACAGGTCCACCTTCGAGCACCCCACCAACCCAAAAAGCAACGGCAATAAAAGCAAATGAAACAGGAATTTATGCATAATTTTAGATCTAGGATCAACTAGAATTTATATTACAGATAACATTCCATAAAGTAAAGTATTTTCGAATGGAAGTATAAAGGGCCAAGGGGCGCTTGCGCCCCTTAGGATCCCCTTCCGATAGGCAATTTTACAAAATGCTAGCGCATTTTGGTAAAATTGCCTATCGGGAAGCCTATACTAAGGCCTCCACAGATCGCGAAGCGATCCGAGTGTATTTTTAGAACTGCTTCGGAAGGGTGGTTTTAGCGGAGGAATTTTGGGTTCAGGCAAGGAGCTAAGCCCGACGTGTGCTTTTGCACTCGAGGGCTTCAGCGACACAGCATCAACCCAAAATAACCCGCTAAAACCACCCTTACCATAAGTGCATGGCGAATAAAAAATACCCCAGCGGCGCGGTGAATACGAGGCTATCGAGCAGGTCGAAGGCGCCACCGATGCCGGGGAGGAGGGAGCCGGAATCCTTCATCTTGGCCTGGCGCTTGATGGCGGACTGGGCTAAGTCGGAGAGGATGGCGGTAATGGAAAGACAGATACAGAGGCGTATACTCAGGGCCACTGTGAAGCGGGCTGGGAGGGTTTTGGGGAAAAACGCTACCCAGGCGCTGCCGACACACAGGGCCAGTAGGACGCCGCCGACAACGCCTTCCCAGGTTTTTTTGGGGCTCAATTTGGGCGCAAAGGGATGTTTTCCAAAATAAGAACCGACGAGAAAACCTCCTACGTCGGTGAACTTAGCTACAACTATCAACCAAAGCACGAGGCTAAGGCCTTCACGCGTGGAATAGAGGCCCTCAGGGCCCCTGAGGATGTATACCAAAAAATGCAACATGAAGGGCAAATAAAGGACGCCCAAGCTGGTAGGTGAGTAAATATAACGGTACTTATTGAGATCACCGTATACAAAAGCCAGGGCATAAAAGAGGCCTATGGCCATTAAAATGAGCAGCAAAAGGAGTTCCCATTTCCCCAAAAAGTACCTAGGCCCCGCCAGGTAGGGAAACAGGATTACCGCCGTGCCCATGAGTATGCCGATGAAGGGTTTGGGATGATAGCCCATGCGTGCAAGCATGCCATAAAACTCCCACTGAGCTGCGGCGCTCAGGGCCACTAGGAGCGCAATGCCTCCATGCGATCCGCCCACGAATAGGATTCCCAATACGGTGCCCCAAAGAAGGAGCGTACTTGTTAAGCGCTTAAGAAACATGCTGGGCGTTGTTGTATACGAAGCACCGGGATTAATCAAGCTGAAAGTTGAAAGGGTTGAAAGGGCTAAGGGGCACTCGTGCCCCTTAGGATCCCCTTTCGATAGCGATTTATTAAAATGCTAGCGCATTTTAGATAAATCGCTATCGATAAGCATATACTAGGTTCTGTGAAGGAAATTTTTTTGTAATGAAGGATTGATATTTTAGGGCCCGTGGATCAGTTAAGCTATCCAATAAACCACACATAAGGAGGCCTGAAGGGCCGGCAGATCGTAGCCCAGGGCGTAAGCCCTGGGTTTACGGGTGAAATTTTTTGAGCCCTACAGGGGCGACACTCGTATTCACGTTCTGAGTGCCGCCCTTACAGGGCTCCGGTTTGTTTTTCATGTCGAACCCAGGGCTTACGCCCTGGGCTACGATCTGCCGGCCTTTCAGGCCTTCCAAAGTGTGGTCTTGATTGTTGGTTAAATTAATAGAATTTATCAACCCTAACAGATTCCTTAAAACAGGTTTTAAATTTAATTGTTCACATGCCTTAGGTTGGCTCAGATGAATGATTTTTTCTTCACAGAACCTAGAACAGCATACAAAAACCCCACGATGCATTATTTTCCGTTTCGTCATCCGGATCATCCAGCTCGTCTACGTCAGCGGCAGAAAGCTGCAAGTGCGGCTGGCTTGCCCGAAGATAGTCTCGCCCCCTGTAGGTCACCTGAGTGAAAGACATATTCAGCTGCCGCAATTGCGTCAATCCCATCAGGGAATGCAGGACCTCGTTACTCACTGCCGTGTGGGCAAAACCCAGATGCTGTAAGTGCTCCAAGGCTACCAAATGGCTTAGCCCCTGGTCCGTTATTTGAGTACCCGACACATCGAGGCACTGCAAGCGTGTAAGTGCTGCCAGATAGCCTAGGCCTATGTCGTCCACGGCAGTGAAGGTTAAACTGAGCTGCCTTAACTGTATCAATCGGGTCAAATACCCTAGGCCTTCGTTGGTCACCTGGGTCCCTGACAGATCCAACTGCTGCAACTGCGTCCATGTGGCCAAACGCCTTAGGCTCTCGTTGGTCACCTGGGTCCCTGACAGGTCCAGGTACTGCAACTGCGCCCAGACAGCCAAACGCCTTAGGTTCTCGTTGAGCAGAACGCTTATTCGACGACAGCCTCTCAAATTCAGGTGCTTTATAAATCCGGCCAAGATGACGAGGCCTTCATCGCTCACCTGCGTATGAGCCAAATCCAGCTGCTGCAAGAGCGTCCAGGCTGCCAGGGAACGCAGCCCCTCGTCCGTCACCTGCGTTCTGACCAAGTTAAGCTGCCGCACCTGCGTTAAGCCCGCCAAATCTGCCAGGGTCTCATCCGTTACGTTGGTATTGCTCAAATCCAGGAAGTGCAAACGGGTTGCTTCCTTCAGGCAACCCAAATCCTGGATGTTTATCCTGGTTCCACCCAAATCGAGGTGTCGCAAATTTATCCATCCCGCCATAACGCTTAATCCACGGCTACTGACTCCAAAACAGCTTCTTACCTTGAATTTCGACAAATTTACCAATCCCATCAGATGGCTTATACTCGCGTCCGTCACCCGGGTATAGGAGAGGTCCAGCTCCCGCAACTGCGTTGACCCACCCAGGGCTTCTAGATCTACAGCCCTTACTGGAAGGTAAGAGGAAAAACTCAAAATCTTCAGTCTTTTCAATACAAGCTCAGGGATAGCCTCTGAGCCCAACTTGCAGTCTATCCTTAGATCATCTAGCGCTGACATCCTCAAAAGAAAAGGAAGGCCGCCTGCGTGCTTCAAGGTTATCTTTTTATGAATATACCTTAAATCATGCAGCCCTTTGCTTGCCAGGAATAAGGCCTTCTTGCTCTCTGGGTCCAGATAATCAAGGACTATAACGATGATTTCTGGAGAAAAGGACTCCAGCAAAGAGCGCTGGTTTTCAGTCGCCGTCGTGCGAGCGGTCGGAGCCCACGACGCTTCGTCGCCCGCCTCCATCGCTAGGGAAGGGAGGCACAGGGCCGCGAGTAAATAAAGAGTTTTTCTGATCATGATTATTGCTAAAAAACATCAAGGAATTTGTCGAGTTAATTTACAAAACAAATTCTTAGAATAAAATACAAAAACCCCACCATGAGTTGTCTTGCGTTTCTTCATCTAACTGGCCTGCGTCATCGTCTGCATCAAAGGCAAAAAGCTGTAAGTTCGGCCGTTTTGCCAGATGCTTTCGACCCTTGCTCGTCACCCGAGTAAAGGAAAACCCGAGCTGCTGCAAGTTTGTCAAGGCTTTCAGGTAATGCAGGCCTTCGTCGCTCACTGCCGTACTGGCAAGATCCAGCTGCTGCAAGCTTGTACAGGTTACCAAATGCCTTAGTCCCTGGTCGGTCACCGGCGTACCGGACAGATTGAGGCGCTGCAACGCTACAAAGGCTACCAGATAGCCTAGGCCTACGTCGGTCACATGGGTGAAGGAGAGATTGAGCTCCCTCAACTGTGTCAATTCGATTAAAAGTCTTAGGCCTTCATTGGTCACTCGGGTGAAGGACAGATCGAGGCATTGTAATTGATGAAATACTGCCAAATGTCTCATGCTCTCGTCGACCCCCCGAATAGGCTCTGGGCCTTCGTCGATCACCTGGGCATCTTCGTCGTCGATCACCCGAATCCAAGTGCCCGACAAGTTGAGCTGCTGCAATTGCGTCATTCCTGCCAGGTAACGCGGTCCTTGGTTGCTCACCCGGGTGCGGGACACATCGAGTTGCTGCAAGCCTGTTAACGCGGTTAGGTAGTGACGCAGACCCTCGTCGCTCACCTGGGTCCTGGCCAAATTGAGCTGCCGCAATTGCACCCATGCTACCAAATGCCTCAGGCCTTCGTCGCTCACCTGAGTATTGGACACGTTGAGCTGCTGCAATTGTACCCATGCCGCCAGGTAACGCAGACCCCCATCGTCTACCCGGGTCCTGGCTAAACTGAGCTGGCGTAAGGGTGTCCATTTTTCCAAAGCTCTCAGGCCTTCGCTGGTTACCCGGGTGTTGGACACGTCGAGTTGCTGCAAGTGCGTCAATGCTAGCAAAACTGCCAAGTCTTTATCGCCTATGCTCGTGTTGCTCACCTTAAGCTGCTCTAAACAGCTCACTGAGTTCAGGCAAGCAAGGCCAGCAACAGCGATATTGGTTCCAGCTAGATCGAGGTGTCTCAAATTTGTCCATACTGCCATGACGGTTAATCCACGGCCACTGACTCGAAAACAGCTTCCTAGCTTGAGTTTGCGCAAATTTACCAATCCCGTCAGACGGTTTAGGTCCTCGTCGGTCACCTGAGTGTAGGAGAGCTTGAGCTGCTGCAATTGCGTCAACACTGCTAAAGCTGCCAATACGGGCTCGAGAACATCCTCCCTCTCCGAACCCAGCTCATAGTCGATGTTTAGCTCACGCAGTTTTGACATCCTCAAAAGACAAGGAGCACCCTCTGCGTGGTTCAAGGTTATCTTTGTAGATAGATACCTTAAATTATTCAGCCCTTTGCTTACCAGAAATAAGGCTTTCTTGCTCTCTGGGTCCAGATAATCAAAAACCAGGACGATGATTTCTGGAGGAAAGGACTCCAGCAGCGAAGGCTGGCTTTCCGTCGCCGTCGTGCAAGCGGTCGAAACCCACTCGTCACCCGCCTCCATTGTTAGGGAAGGGAGGCACAGGGCCGCGAGTAAATAAAGTATTTTTCTGATCATGACTTTTACTACGCAATGGGTAAAAAATTGTCAACACAATACATTGCTTTACTTAGAAAGGGCCAAAGGGCGCTTGCGCCCCTTGGATCCCCTACCGATAGCGATTTTGTGAAATACTGCGTATTTCAGCAAAATCGCTATCGGAAAGAAAATACAAGGACCCCCACAGATTCCTTCGGAATCGATTTGATTCGACTCCCCGATCGCTTCGCGATCCTGGGAGGCCTTAGGTTCTGTGAAGGAAATTTTTTTAAAATAGAGCTCTTGCATAACCCTAGGGCGTGTGATCGATTAAATTTAAAACCTGTTTTAAGGAATCTGTTAGGGTTGATAAATTCTATTAATTTAACCAATAATCAAGATCAC
>JANYDI010000077.1 GCA_025363695.1 Opitutia bacterium | reverse complement strand
TCGTAGCCCAGGGCGTAAGCCCTGGGTTTGATATGAAAAACAAACCGGAGCCCTGTAAGGGCGGCACTCAAAATTTGAATACGAGTGTCGCCCCTGTAGGGCTCAAAAAAACTTCACCCGTAAACCCAGGGCTTACGCCCTGGGCTACGATCTGCCGGCCCTTCAGGCCTCCTTATGTGTGGTTTATTGGATAGCTTAATTGATCCACGGGCTCTAAAATATCAATCCTTAATTACAAAAAAATTTCCTTCACAGAACCTAAGGCACCCCACAGATTCCTTCGGAATCGAATTGCTGTTTACGCTACCCACTAGGGCCTTCCCCATGCGCGCGTCCCTTAGCCCTTTCCTCATTGCTGCGTATAAACGGCCTGGCTGCGTGAGGGGGCTGGGGCTGTTGGGCTACGCGAGACGCCATAGGGCAGGACAAAGTGCAGGGAGTTTCCATCCTTTGCGTGGATTTCCTGCTTGAAGTAGAGCAGAGCTTGGTCGAGGTTTACGGCTGCTGGAGCATGACCGCTTTGTTCGCAGAGGTCTTCGGTGCTCAGCTGGGCTGGCACGGCTGAAGGGGCCTGAACGCTGCTGAGCGTATGAGGCCCTGCGGGTTCGGGGGTATTCGGTGCCTGCATGGCTGTATCTGGTACGGATTCACTGGGGCTGGGCTGGGGAGCAACGCCGTAAGGGATGAGCTGACTGCGATCAAAGGGGACGTCGGTTGGACTAAGCAGGATAGGGAGCGGGGGCGCATGCTGCAGGTAACCGCGATAGGTGACGCTTTGCACTTTTTTAATCCGTTGAGCACTGCGTCCGTAGGAAGCACGCAAAGGGCTCAAAAGCAGGATAAAACACAGAATGTAGAGAATGTTTTTGGGTCGCTGGAGCATGGCTCCTGTGCATATCGACCCAGGTCCTTATCGGATTTAACGTGTATTTTAAGAAAATTTGCCTTAAAATATAAAAATAAAGCCAGCCAAGGCGCTTTTTTGTTGACCTTGGGGCCATTCTGCGTTCTTAATATTCTTCGTAATTAGCTGTTCCGTACGAAAGCTACATAACCTATATATTCTTAAGCATTATGAACAAAGCAGAACTCATAGCAGAAGTACAAAAATCCATGGGAGCCAGTAGCTCCAAGGCAGACGCTGAGCGTGCGCTCAATGGTGTCCTTGACGCCATTACCTCGGGCCTCAAAAAAGAAAAGCTTGTTCAGCTGATCGGCTTTGGTACTTTCCGTGTCAATAAACGCGCCGCACGTACGGGCATTAACCCCCAAAATGGCGAAAAAATTAAGATCAAGGCTTCCAATACCGTCAAGTTTAAGATGGGCTCGAAGTTGAAAGCCGCCTCTTGCTAAAAGGGTGGTTTTAGCGGGTTATTTTGGGTGGATGCTGTGTCGCTGCAGCCCTCGAGTGCAAAAGCACACGTCGGGCTTAGCTCCTGGCCTGCACCCAAAATTCCTCCGCTAAAACCACCCTTTTAAAGTAGTTCGAAAAGCACACCCGGATCGCTTCGCGATCTGTGGGAGGCCTTAGTATGCCCTCCCAGGTAGCGATTTTTATAAAATGCTCTGCATTTTTAAAAATCGCTACCTGTAGGGGATCCTAAGGGGCGCAAGCGCCCCTTAGCCTTACTCCGCATACGCTCGTAAGACCTGCAATTGCTGTTTGAGGGCGACGGACTGGACTTCGAGGCCGTGGAGGGCTCTTTGAGTGGCCTGCAGTTGCGTTTGCATAGAGGCCTTATTTTCCTGCTCTAGATCCAAGAGGTGCTTGAGCTTTTCGCAGTAATAGGGGTGCCGGGTGGGCAAGTCATCGGACAGGCTTGACAGGATGATGGCCTTTTTGTTGAGGAGGTGCTCCAGATAGGCAAATTTTTCCTGATTTATAGCAAAACGTTCCTCCAGTAGGAGGGCGTCTAGGTCGTCCAGTAAACGGCTGAAGCGATGGTCTTGATGCGAGGAAGTCGTCATGGGAGGCTTTGGAGCCTATCTGCTAAGCGATCTAAATACGCAGGATTATCATAAGTGCCTGACAAATAGAGGGCCTTGGCGTTTTGAACTTTGGCCGCATCCTGTATATCGGGCAAGTTGAGGACTTCCTTAAGCGCTTTTTGATGCAGCTCCCAAAGGGCCCTGCTTTTGCAGGGCTCTGCCTCCATTTCCTCGACAGCACAGGGCGTTACAGCGTTGGGTGAAACGGGAATCATAGCCTTACTGTAATGGATTATGGTTATTTTGCAAGCTCCTAAAACGCATGAGCACTATTTTGACCAAAAAAACCTTGCCTTTTGCTTAAGGTTTACGTACGGTCCTTGGCTTGGACTTAGGGAGGCGGGCATTCGCTGGGGCGTTTATAGGCCTTAGAGGAAAGTCCGGGCACCATAGGACAGGATTCCCCATGAAAGTGGGGACGGTTTTTGGGTGACTAAAGATCGATGGCTAGTGCCACAGAAAACAAACCGCCTGCGTTTTAAAAAAGCGTCGGTAAGGGTGAAAAGGTGGGGTAAGAGCTCACCGCTGACCTTGGTAACGAGGACAGGCAGGGTAAACCCATTCCGGTGCAAGACAAAATAAGAGAAAGCGTTGTCCGCGTGTCATTTTCTCGGGTATGTCGCACCCCTTCTTTATAGGGGAAAGTAGCTTTACTTTAGATAAATGAATGCCCCAAAGAAGCATCTAAAAAGTGCTTTCTTTGGACAGAACCTGGCTTATAGCCTCCGTAAGTCCATTTTATTTTCAAAAACAGAAAGGTCAAGGGGCACTTGTGCCCCTTAGGATCCCCTTTCCGATGGGCAATTTTTAAAATACTACGTATTTATAAAAATTGCCCATCGGGAAGCCTATACTAAGGCCTCCACAGATTCCTTCGGAATCGTACACACGTAATATTACTGATGTTCGATTCCGAAGGAATCTGGAGGGGTCCTTGTATCACCCTATCCCGATAGCGATTTTCCTAAAATGCGCTAGCATTTTAGAAAATCGCTATCGGAAAGGGGATCCAAGGGGACAACGTCCCCTTGGCCCTTTTTAACCTAACCCACCCATGTTCAATCTTTTCAATCAATTCAAAAAAGCCCTGGTCAAGACGACGACGAAGCTGTGGCGTGGCGTTGAGGGTTTTTTTGGCATCCAGCATATCGACGAGGCTGCGCTGGAGACCTTAGAGGAGGCGCTCTACGGAGCGGATTTTGGCCAAGAAACGGTAGAAGCCGTTTTGGGGCAGATTCGCGAAGCGTATCGCAAAAACAAGGAACTCCAGGGGCAGGAAGCCGCAGCTATTGGCAAAAAAGTCCTCACCGATCTCCTAGCTGGCTCGCAAGGGCAGCTGCACTTTGCTCCCCCGGGGGGGGGAGGGCCCTTACAGGTGCTCTGCCTTATGGGCATCAATGGCGCCGGAAAGACGACTACCGCTGCAAAGTTAGCCCACTTTTTTAAGCAACAAGGCGTTTCCGTGCTCATCGGAGCCTGTGATACCTTTCGTGCTGCCGCCAACGAACAACTCCAAGTATGGGCTCAGCGGCTGGATATCCCCCTGGTCTCCAGCCAGCCCGGTGCTGATGCGGCCGCCGTTGCGTATGAGGCCTATCAGCAAGCAAAAGCTCGCGGCGCCCAGCTCCTCATCCTCGACACAGCCGGGCGTTTGCACACGAAGGAACCCTTGATGCGCGAATTGCAAAAGCTTAAAAAAGTCTTGCAAAAACACGACCCCCAGGCCCCCCAGCACGCCTGGCTTGTGGTCGATGCCCACCTGGGTTCCAACTCCCTCACCCAAGCAAGGGCCTTCCATGAGCTTTTTGGCCTCACCGGCATCATCGCCACTAAGCTGGATGGCAGCAGCCGCGCGGGAGCCTTGGTGGCGATTTACCGTGAACTCAAGCTGCCCCTGTATTTTGTCGGCCTCGGCGAGGGCCCTGACGATTTGCAGACGTTTGAGGTAAGGCCGTATGTAGAGGCACTATTTGGTTAAAAAGGGCTAAGGGGCACTTGTGCCCCTTAGGATCCCCTACAGGTAGCGATTTTTAAAAATGCAAAGCATTTTATAAAAATCGCTACCTGGCAGGAAATACTAAGCCCCTCCACGATCGCGAAGCGATCCGAGTGTATTTCATGAACTGCTTCGAGCCGGTTTGAGGGGTGCATTGGAGACACACCTTAGGTTCTGTGAAGGAAATTTTTTTGTAATTAAGGATTGATATTTTAGGGCCCGTGGATCAGTTAAGCTATCCAGTAAACCACACATAAGGAGGCCTGAAGGGCCGGCAGATCGTAGCCCAGGGCGTAAGCCCTGGGTTTA
>JANYDI010000038.1 GCA_025363695.1 Opitutia bacterium | reverse complement strand
CTTGGATCCCCTAACCGAATTGTGAAAATGCTACGCATTTTCAGCAATTCGGGTGAGGCGATACAAGGCCCCTCACAGATCGCGAAGCGATCCGGGAGTATTTTCGGGTTAATTTGATTCCGAAGGAATCTGTGGAGGCCTTAGTATATACTTCCCGATGGGCAATTTTACCAAAATGCGCTAGCATTTTGTAAAATTGCCTATCGGAAGGGGATCCTAAGGGGCGCTTGCGCCCCTTAGCCCTTTACTTCCTTTATCCCTACTTCCACTCCACTACCCCCACCGGCCGTGAAATACACAATGGCCTTGGGTTCCGCGCCCAGCGTGGCCTTGAGGGCCTCTACGTAGGCCTGCACCTGTAGGAAGTGCGCTTCGCAGGGGCCTTGGCGTTCGGTTTTCCAGTCAATGAGCCAAAAACGGTCTTCGTGGGTGCGCACGAGCAGGTCTACGGCGCCTTCCCAGCACAGCGTGGGGCTTTGGGGGTAAAAAAACGGGAGTTCGGTCCAAAAGGCGGCACCGCTTGCCTGCAAGGCGTGGGCGAGTTCGGAGTCTAAAAAGCGTTGAAACTCGGCATGGGCGCGCTGGGGGTCGGGGCTACTGGGGAGTTTCGGGCGGGCATGCGCCTCCCAGGCTTGCGGGCCTTGTGCCCAAGGGAGGGTCTCCATGAGGCTGTGCCACCATTGACCGTAGGGTTTTCCTAGCAGATAGCCATCGTCTGGGGCTTCACGGAAGCCTTTTTGAGCGGCAAAGTGGCTAGGGGTCTGGATTTTTGGAAATACCCGTGCTCGGGCTGGCTGCCAATCCGGCAGGCTTTGCCTTTGGGGGGGTGCAGGGGGCTCCTGCGTAAAGGCGTTGCAGGGGCTAAAGGCGGGCAGGTCCAGGGGGCCCAAAAGAGCGGCAAAGCTGCCCTGGGTTTCCGGATAAAAGGCGCTGTCGTTGATTAAAATCAGGTTGTTTTTAGCCCGGGTACAAGTGACGTAAAGGAGGCGTTGCAGCTCGTAGCGCTGAGGGTTTTCCGAAAAATCTTTTGGGCTCTTGAACAGCTCGAGCTTAAAAATACCGTTTTCTTTCTGAAGGCGCGGAAAGGGATTTTGCGCATACAGGATAGGGCGGTGTAAAAAGGGGATCAGCACGACTTCCCACTCGAGGCCCTTGGCCTTGTGGCAGCTGAGGAGCTGCAAATGCCCTGGTTTGGGAGCCGGCGTTGGGAGCGGCGCAGCTGCCTGTTGGCGTAAACTGGCCACAAAGGCGTTGAGGTCTTGGTTGCTTTGTTGCGCTTGTAAGGCCAGCAAACTGAGGCGCTGGAGGCCTGCGTGTAGGGTAGATTTTTCAATAAATAGGCGTGCTTCTAGTTTTGGACTGATGATACGCCAGGCCATCAAGGGGCACAGGCCCTGGATGCTTGCACTCCAGCGGGCCAGAGTCTGTAGGCTTTGGCCAATTGGGCCAGGATCTTCACGGGACTCCTGTAGGACAAAAGCCCCGCCATTGGCCGCAAAATCAGCCATAGAGGCGTCGCTACAGCCAAAAAGACTGCGTAAGGTTTTAGCAATTTCGAAGCGATTACTCGGCTGCGTCAGCGCCAGCAAGAGGCTGAGGGCATGGGCATAGACAGGATCCTGGGCATGCGTGCGCGTGTCACTCAGGACCTGGAAGGGGATGTTTCCGCGGGCTTGAAGGGCAGCAGCCAAGGTACTCAACCAGGCATTACGCGGGGCTAATATCGCCACCTGGCACCAATTGCGTGCGCCCAGTTGCTGGGGCGTCAGGCCCTCCAGCCACAGGGCGAGCGCTGTCGCCTCCAGTTCGCAGCGTTCGTGGGTATTCGCTTCCGCAGGAGCGCCGCCCACGGGCGTATACTGGCAAAAAGCCCCCAAAGGCGCTTGCTCAGCGGCTTCTAAGGGAACATAGCTGGCTTGCTGCTTGCCTTGGAGGATTTTTGGAAACAGGGTGTTAAGCCCCGCCACAATAGCCTGCGAGCAACGAAACGTAACGTTAAACACGAGGCGCTCCAAGCAGCCGCTGCTGTGTAATGTTTTTTCAATGTCTAAGTACGTTTCCAAATCCGCACGGCTGCCAAAAATCGACTGTTGCGGATCCCCTACCATACAAAAGCGTCCTTGCTGCGGGAAGTACAAAGATCCTTTGCGCGCCTGATCACTCGCTACCCCCAAAAGCACCTCAAACTGAAGGGCATCCGTATCCTGCGCTTCGTCGAGGATGACGTTAAATTTTTTGGCCTGAATACGCTTACGTAGCCGCTCATCCTTAAGCATTTGGGCAGCCGTATACACCATGCTTTCGTAGGTCAAAAAACCTTTTTCGAGGCAAAACGCATGAAAGCGCTGACTCAGGGGCTCCAGCCAAGCCCAGGCAGCCTCCGTCAGCCATTGCTTGAAGGGTCCCCAGTCGTTCTCCCAAAGCTGCCTAAACGTGCCATCACTGAGGGTGTAGTCGGGTAGGGGCCGCCCAGGAAGGGCCACCCATTGCCGCAGCGTTTCCTGCGCTCTGCGGACTCCAGCAGCCGTGCGGCCTTGAGCTGTGTAGGCTAAAAGGCTTTCAAAGCACGGTTTTGGGCGAGGCGCTAGCTCCTTGCCATACCCATGCGGCCCTGCGCCCAGGCTGTGTTTAGCCAAAACCAAAAGCCCATCGCTATCGGTATAACGTTGTAATGCTTCAGGGACAGCGCCCAGGTCGCCTTCACGTAAAAAACGTAACCACAAGGTGTCGTCATCCGGAGCCAGGCTCAAAGGCCCCAAAGCAACGCCATATTCCTTCAGTAACTTTAGGCAAAATCCATGGATGGTCCCAAAAAAGGCCCCCTCTAGCCCCCTTAACAGCTCCGGATGGCTCCCCGCTAAGCGCTTTTGCACACGTTCTTGCATCTGCTGGGCGGCCTTGCGCGTATACGTCACCACCACCAAGCGCTCCAGCTCCTCCCGCCCCTGCGGCCCCAGGGCCAATTGGCTCACCCGCTCCGTAATCGCCCAGGTCTTCCCCACGCCCGCAGGCGCCGTCACGCTGGCGTTACGCCGTGTGTCCTGGCAGAAAGTACGGCGAGCGGGTGTGTCGGTGAGCATCATAGGAAAAGGGGAAGGAGAAGGAGGAGGGAAAGGAAGGAAAGAAGGGCCAAGGGGCGCTTGCGCCCCTTGGATCCCCTACCGGTAGGCAATTTTACAAAATGCTAGCGCATTTTGGTAAAATTGCCTACCGGGAAGGATGATACAAGGACCCCTCCGGATCCCTTCGGGATCGATTTTTTCACTTAAACCACACATAAGGAGGCCTGAAGGGCCGGCAGATCGTAGCCCAGGGCGTAAGCCCTGGGTTTGGCATGGAAAATAAACCGGAGCCCTGTAAGGGCGGCACTCAAGAAAATTTTAGAAATTGTGAGTGTCGCCCCTGTAGGGCTCAAAATCTTTTTTCACCGTAAACCCAGGGCTCACGCCCTGGGCTACGATCTG
>JANYDI010000113.1 GCA_025363695.1 Opitutia bacterium | reverse complement strand
CCCTACAGGGGCGACACTCGTATTCAAATTTTTAGTGCCGCCCTTACAGGGCTCTGGTCTGTTTCCCATGCCAAACCCAGGGCTTACGCCCTGGGCTACGATATGCCGGCCCTTCAGGCCTCCTTATGTGTGTTTTAGATAAACAATTATATTAATTAGGTTCGATCGCGAAGCGATCCGGGTGGGCCTTGTATCACCCTACCCAGGTAGCGATTTTGCTGAAATACGTAGTATTTCACAAAATCGCTACCTGTAGGGGATCCAAGGGGCGCAAGCGCCCCTTGGCCTTTTCACTTGCCCCTTAGCCCTCTTCTCCATTCAACTCCTTGCACAAAAGACATTCCTTCCCATAACAACGGCGAGCTGGGCAGTGTTCTCGGGCGTAGTAGATGAACTGCAGATGCAAGGAGATCCAGCGATTTTTTGGGAAGAGGGCCTTCAGATCGGCCTCAACCCTAGAGATGCTGCGGGCTTCGGAAAGTTTCCAGCGATGAGCCATGCGATAGATATGGGTATCGACGGGGAAGGCTGCTTGGTTAAAGGCCTGAGCCATCACCACGGAGGCGCTTTTGTGGCCGATACCGGGGAGCGCTTCAAGGGCTTCGAAGTTCGAGGGGACTTGGCCTGCGTGTTCGGTGATGAGTTTTTGAGATAGGCCGACAATGGCCTTAGCTTTTTGAGGAGACAGGCCGCAGGAGCGAATTATGGCCTGGACATCCACCACGGAACACTGGCTCATCGCCAAAGGCGTGTCGGCAAGCGCAAAAAGCGCTGGTGTTACGCGGTTCACACAGGCATCTGTGCAGCGAGCCGAAAGCAATACCGCAAGCAGCAGCGTGTAGGCATCTTTGTGGACCAAAGGCGGCAAGGGACTAGGGTAGAGCCGTTGCAACGCTGGGTCGATAATCTGCGCACGCTGTTCTTTACTAAGCATATTCCATTAAATCTCCGGGCTCCTTTATCGGTCTAAACGCCTTTTGGCGATCGGCCTGCAGTAAAAGGGTCCGCTGAGCCAGCGGGAGCAGGTCGAAGAGGTAGCGCTCATACTTATGGACGGGCAGGGACGCCTGCGCATCCTTGGGATGCTTGGGATCTGGGATCTGCGTGCTTATGCGATGTAGGGGTAAATCTTGCTGAACGGAGGCCAAAAAGTCCAAATCAAGCAGGTATTGACCCAGATTACCCGCACAAAAGCGCAAGGCGCCATCGGGCAGGCGCTCTGTTTTTTGGGCCTCAGGAACCTCGTGATACTCAACCACACGCGGCCCCAGCGCTTGTCCCAAAGGCAGGCAAAAAAGTCCTAGACGCTCAGCAGGATTTTCCTTAAGGACCACTCGGCAAGACATCTGCGCTTGTGCCTGTGCATGAAAGCCCAAAAAAGTTGCGTCCCAAAAGGGGCTCAAGGGGTTATCCACCTGAAAAACACTCAGGTGCTTAAACCCTTTTTGAATCAGGCTATTCAGACACCCGGACGTCCTCAGCGCCCCCAGGAGCCCTCCATGCCCATCCGGAGCTTCTTGGACACGCTGGCCTTCTAGGTCTAAAATGGCCTGATTTTTTTGGATAATAAAAAAAATCCGCTGAGGATCCAGCCCAAAAGCTGCTTTTTTATGAAAAAACTCAGCTGTGGCCGCATGCGTATGGTCACTGGTTAACAGCACCCAAAACGGCATTTCCCCAAAAGTCTGCGCCAACGCAAGCAGTTGCCGGGCAAACCCCTCAAACAACGTGCCCCCATCCTTCAAGGGCAAAAGCCCCTTAGGCCCCGGAAACCCCAAGCGCGTCCCAAGCCCTCCAGCCAGCGTTGCCACCGCCAAGGCCCCACGCCGCAAAAGGGCCGTTCCAGCCACCCGCGCCCCCTCCCAAGCAAGCAGCTCCTCCTCGCTTTGCGGCAAAGCAAGGTACGGCGCCGGAATGTAATTGAAGGCTGTCATAGAATGAAGGTGAAGGATGATGTAAGGGCTAAGGGGCGCTTGCGCCCCTTAGGATCCCCTCCGATAGGCGATTTTTAAAAATGCGATGCATTTTATAAAAATCGCCTATCGGGGAGGGTGATACTAAGCCCCACCCAGATCCCTTCGGGATCGATTTTTCCCCTCTCCAGCGAGTTCTTTGAGGGCGGGCAAGGAGGGATGCAGGCAAGGAACAAGGCCCGACGTGTGCTTTTGCACTCGAGGGCCGCGGTGACGCAGCATCCATCCCTCCTTGCCCGCCCTCAAAGCCCGCTTTCAAAGTGGAAGACAAACTCGTGGGGGCCACTTGCGCCCAAACGCTGGCGTGCGACACGTTCGACGCAGGCGGGGTCATTGAGCAAGGCGTTTAGATAATATTCTTCGGCATCCAGTTTTTCCTTTAAAATCTGTGTTTCCTGAAGGATGCGTTCCTCGCAATGGCGTCTATGCGCGTATTCGTTCCATGAAGTCTTCGTTGCGCGTGCAAGCAGGAGCGTCAGCAATCCGCTGATACTCAAGCTTGTTGCCATTACGAGTACTTTGGCGCCTGTTTTCATTGGAGCTTTGTTTTTCACCCGGAAACCCAGGGCTTACGCCCTGGGCTATCTATCATTCGCCCCTTTAGGGCGATCATAGTGTGGTTTGATTGTTAATTAAGTAGGATTGATTACACGTGCTAATCTGATAATTTTTGGCTTTAAATGAGGTTATGCAAGAGCTCTATTTTATGAACGGCTTCGAGCCGGTTTGAGGGGTGCATTGGGGGTTCAGGCAAGGAAGGGAAGTGCGTAGCGCACTACGAGTGCGTAGCGCACTACGGTGCGTGAGCCACTTCCATTCCGCAGCATCAACCCTCAATGTGCCCCTCAAACCATCCTAAGGGGGACAAGTCCCCCTTAGCCCTTTCTCTACGCCTCTACTCCAGCAAATTCAAATACGCGTCAAAGTGATAAAGTTTATTACGTTTATGGACAATGTGTTCTGAGACAAGCCTTAATTGAATGAGGGTTTTTAGGGCATTGTCAATGGTATTGTAAGCTTTTTGCGTAGCTTGGCTGATTTGAGCAATGCTGCTTACGGGCCAAATAAAGAGATGATCGAGCACCTGAAGGAGTATTGGGCGCATTTTGACCAACTCAGGCTTTTCGTGGATACTGCTCTTAACGTGGGCATCGAGGGCTTCGATTTTCCTCGTTCGCGTATGGGCATCGAGGGCACTTTGATGCAGCGCCGTCAGGTAATAGACCATCCAGCCTTCAAAGTCTCCATGGGTACGGACGCGATCCAGGCGTTCGTAGTATTCGCTTTGGTGTTTCTTAAAATAATAGGAGGGATAAATGCTCGGCAGGTCAAGCAGACCGCTTTGAATCAACATTAGGACAATCAGCATGCGGCCGATGCGGCCATTGCCATCCAAAAACGGATGTATCGTTTCAAACTGCACATGCACCAGGCCGCTTCGAATCAAGGGTGGCAAACTCGAAGACTCATTTATATAACGTTCTAGTTGGCTCATCAAGCCAGGGATTTCTATCGCCTCAGGGGGCACCAGCTCGCCCACGCGGACGGACAACTGGCGCCATTGCCCTGGGGCTCCGTGTTCCGTTCCGGAGAGCAGGACCTCATGAGCCCGCAACAGCACACGGTTGATCAAGGGCAGACCATCCTTTTGCAACATGGCCACAGCAGTATCCATGGAATGCGTATAGTTGCGTACCAGCTGTGTTTCCTTGCTCATTTTTGGAGGTGGGCTGCCATCGTCTTCCAAAGGCTCCGTAAAGGCATCGATCATCGTGGTTTGAATATTTTCGATAGCCGAAGACAAAAGCGCTTCCTTCATCACATAGGACTTTATAAAACGTTTCAAGTCAGGAATCCTCCGACTCATCTCATTGACCTGACCTAGAGCAAAGCTTGTTTTGCCATAAAGTTCTAGGATTTCGGAATTGAGGTCGAATTGAGGTTTCACGGGTGGCAAGCCCATGGGCATAAAATGCCTGCTCGAACCCCGCACCTGATAATCTCCCGTAACACGCATGAGCGTTACTTTGGCCGATTTGGGGAGGTTTTACAACTTTAAACTTTGAGTTTGGGGCTTCAAACTGAAATTGATGCCTTAAAAACCTCCACCAATTTCAGTTTGAGGCCCCAAACTGAAATTCACGCTCCAAAACCCATCATCAATTTCAGTTTGAGGCCCCAAACTGAAATTCATTTCCTTTTTACTTCGCACAATGTATATTATGTCTAGTTTTAATTTAAGGGCTGCCTGCGCTAAAGCTTTGGCATGTCCAAAGTGTTTTGGACCCCCCTCCCAGGTAGCGATTTTTATAAAATGCTTTGCATTTTTAAAAATCGCTACCTGTGGGGGATCTTAAGGGGCGCTAGCGCCCCTTAAATATTACTTAGATACTTCTCCGCCTCCATGGCCGCCTGGCAACCCATACCGGCGGCGGTGATGGCCTGGCGGTAGACGTGGTCGCTGCAATCTCCCGCAACAAAAACACCTGGGACGCGCGTGACGACGGCGCTGCCGCTTAGGGCCAGCAGATAGCCGTGCTCATCGCAAGGCAACAGGCTCTTAAAGGGCTGCGTATTGGGCACATGGCCAATGGCAACAAAGACGCCTGTGCACGCGAAAACACTCAGCTCGCCGCTCAGGACATCTTCGAATGCGATGCTATGCACTTTTTGATCTCCCAGAATTTGGGTAACTTTTTTATTCCAAAAAACACTGATTTTTTCATGCGCCAAAACACGTTGAGCCATGATTTTAGAGGCCTTCAAGGCATCGCGGCGATGAATGATCACCACTTTTTTACAAAATCGCGTCAAAAAAAGAGCTTCTTCGCAAGCAGAATCCCCACCGCCCAAAACCACAACCACCTGGTCTTTATAGAACGCGCCATCACAGGTAGCGCAGGTAGTGACGCCCTTGCCTCCATAAAACGTTTTTTCCCCTGGAACACCCAAAAACCGCGGTGAGGCCCCGCTGGCAACAATGACGCTTTGAGCCCTCAGGATACCCCCATCCGCCAAATGCACCCCCTTCACGCCATCCGCTTCCAGCGTCAGATTACTCACTTCATCCCGCTGAAACCGCGTCCCAAAACGCGTAGCTTGCTGACGCATGTGCTGCGTAAGTTCATACCCATCCACACCTTGAGCAAATCCTGGGTAATTCTCAACCTCCGAAGTCGTCGTCAGCTGCCCTCCAGGCTGCAGCCCCTCAATCACCAAGGGCGCCAGATTCGCCCTGGCCGCATAAATAGCCGCCGTCAGCCCAGCACACCCCGTGCCTATAATAATAATGGATTCCATAAAGAGTAAGAAAGGTAGTAAGTAAAGGTTTTAAGGGCCAAGGGGCACTTGTGCCCCTTAGGATCCCCTCCGATAGGCAATTTTACAAAATGCTAGCGCATTTTGGTAAAATTGCCTATCGGGAAGGGTATACTAAGCCCCCTCTAGATCGCTTCGCGATCCGAGTGTATTTCATGAACTGCTTCGAGCCGGTTTGAGAGGTGCATTGGGGGTTCAGGCAAGGAAGGGAAGTGCGTAGCGCACTTAAGGTGCGTGAGTCACTTCCATTCCGCAGCATCAACCCCCAATGCGCCCCTCAAACTCCAGCGCCAAGGCAACTGCGTGCACAATTTTGCCCAAGCCGGACAGGATTTCTTGTTCGTTAAATTTCAGGAAGGCATCGAGTTTTTCAGACCAATCCTTCATAGCCATAACCTTGCCCCTGGCCGCCTGAAACTCAGCATAATCAAGGTACATGTTTACGATTCTGTTGAGTTGCGACACTTCATTTTTGCTTAAATAATTTTTAATATTTCCGGTGATGGCAAAATGCAATTTATTTTGAACCGTGGCAAAGAACTTTTGCGCCGTGCTCGAGTTGCCTACATAATCTACAGAGGTTGCATAAATATCCGTGATCTTCTGATAAGCCATGCGTTCACTGGCTCTGATCTCACGGATTTCCTCCAAGAGCTCATCAAAAAAGGCAGCATCGAGCTTAGATCCCTTTTTAAAGCGTTCAGAGTCTATCGCAAATCCTTTAAAAATATAAGCTTTAAGTTTGTCTGTAGCCCAGGTACGAAAGGCAATGCCGCGTTCCGAATTGACCCGATAACCAACGGCAATGACGGCTTCTAGGTTGTAGAACAGCGTGTCGTAATTTTTTCCATCAGCGGCAGTTATCCGGAAATTCCGGATAACTGAATTTTTTACCAATTCACCGCTTAAAAATATGTTTTGAAGGTGTTCGTTGACCGTCCGGACATCCACTTCAAACAGCTCGGCCATGTTTTTTTGGCTCAGCCAAATATTCTCGTCTTCAAAGCGGACAGCAACCGAAACGTTGCCATCCTGTGTTTTATAAAAAACGATTTCACTTTTTTGATTTACCATACCTTATCGAACTACCGAGGATTCCTCGACAGTTGCCTTTTCACTCCGTTACAGGCCGCACGCGTGCGCTATAGGTTTTTGATAAATGATCTATCGGTGAAACTTTTTTGCCGTCTACACGTTGAGTCATGCAAAAGATAGCCATTAAAACGAAATCAAGCAGCGTAAGAAGAACCCAGAAAAAAAATCCCGGGAAAAACAGCTCCAAAAGCGACGACATACTCATGACCAGCGTAAGCACCCACGTACGCCGTTTGGCGGCCTGGCGTGTTAAGCGGCTTCCGTCCGGCATAACGGCGCGTACGGACACTCTCTTTTCACCCAAAGAGGCACTCCAGCGGTTTAGGCAAGCCCAATAGTATAGCCAAATAGATCCAGAAGCTAAAAGATAAAAAAATCTATCCTCAAAGCCACTCAACAGGTCAGTAAGTCCAAGGCTAAAGGCGACACCTTTAAGCGCAAGGCCTAAGATAATAAGCATGAAAATGTCCCAGTTCATAGCTGCAAAGCGTCGCCAAAAGCCGACATCGTAAGTAAGGGTGTCCGAGGAAGCATGCATGTTATTTTAAAAAGGCCAAGGTGGTGGGCCCTGCGGGATTCGAACCTGCGACCAAGGGATTATGAGTCCCCTGCTCTAACCGCTGAGCTAAGGGCCCTAAAAAAACCTAAAATAAATGGTGGTGAGGGAGGGATTCGAACCCCCGAAGGCATTACACCGGCTGATTTACAGTCAGCATCCTTTAGCCGCTTGGTTACCTCACCGAAGGTATAAAACACGGCAATTGACCCTGTTCGAGAGAGACGATGGAACATCTTGAAGGGTTTGCCAAGCTTTTTTTTCATTATTTTATAATCGATCCCGAAGGGATCTGGAGGGAGCCTTGTATCGCTTTATCTGGTGGCGAATTGTGAAAATGCTTTGCATTTTCATAATTCGCCACCAGGATGGGGATCCAAGGGGTGCAAGCACCCCTTGGCCCTTTAACTGCTCTTTCCCCAACCACACTCATGCACTTATCTACTTATTCCCTGGGCTCCGTAAACACGAATGCCTACGTCCTGACCCGTGGAGCTGAGGCGCTGATCATCGATGCTCCTGAGGGCATCACGTCCGTGGCCCTTGAGCTAAAAGCGTCGGGCATTACGCCTATAGCTTGTTGGATTACCCACGCGCATTACGACCATATATTGGGTGCTATGGAACTGCTCAAGGTTTTTCCTGGACTGCCCATCCACCTGCATGCTGACGGCAAACTCCTGGCTGAGCACCCACAGCTAATGGGCTGGCGCGTCCAGGTTCCACAGCCTTGGTCGACAGCAACCTTTCAGTACACTTTTACTCAAGGCCAGCAACTTTCGGCCCTGGGCCTGCGTTTTGAAGTCCGTTGCGTCCCAGGACATTGCCCAGGTAGCGTGCTTTTTTACAATGCCCAAAACGCAGAGGCCTTTGTTGGGGACGCTATTTTTGCTGGCAGCATCGGCCGTACGGATTTACCCTTAGCTGACTTTGACACCCTGGAGCACTCCATTCGCTCCCAAATTTACACCCTCCCCGACGCCACGCGTCTGTATCCCGGCCACGGCGGCGTCACCACTGTAGGCCACGAAAAACACCAAAACCCCTACGTGCGCGGAGTGTGAAGGAGCAAGGGCTAAGGGCTAAGGGGCACTCGTGCCCCTTAGGATCCCCTTCCGATAGCGATTTATTAAAATACTACGTATTTTAGATAAATCGCTATCGGGAAGTATATACTACTTCCACTTCAAAGTTAGGGCGTGTGAACAATCAAGCTATCATCAACCCACACTTAAGGAGGCCTGAAGGGCCGGCAGATGACAGCCCA
>JANYDI010000014.1 GCA_025363695.1 Opitutia bacterium | reverse complement strand
CAGGGCGTAAGCCCTGGGTTTACGGGTGAAATTTTTTTGAGCCCTACAGGGGCGACACTCGTATTCACGTTCTGAGTGCCGCCCTTACAGGGCTCCGGTTTTTTTTCATGTCGAACCCAGGGCTTACGCCCTGGGCTACGTATCTGCCGGCCTTTCAGGCCTCCCAAAGTGTGATCTTGATTATTGGTTAAATTAATAGAATTTATCAACCCTAACAGATTCCTTAAAACAGGTTTTAAATTTAATCGATCACACGCCCTAGGGTTATGCAAGAGCTCTATTTTAAAAAAATTTCCTTCACACACCTTAGTCCTTTACCCAATGCCCCCCTCAATAAGGGTTTTTAGAAAATAGCTCCGAAAGAGCAGTTTTTTGCGCACATAACGACTTCCGGTCCAAATCGTTACATCGAGCTTTGTGTGGTCTGGGTTTTTGGGTAAGGCCTTGAGTTG
This sequence comes from Opitutia bacterium, assembly GCA_025363695.1. Classification (GTDB taxonomy): domain Bacteria; phylum Verrucomicrobiota; class Verrucomicrobiia; order Opitutales; family JANYDI01; genus JANYDI01. Next base: position 4,165 of record JANYDI010000014.1, on the reverse strand, counting down.
ACTCAGAAAGTGCCCGGCTTGGATCCAGTAAAAGTCATCTTTTTCCCGATAGCGAAAATCAGTCTGGCGTTTTCTGGCTGCCTTCAAGGCTTCCCTGCTTTTGTAAGGGACGGGAACGATGCCCATAAGGACATTTTTTTTAAAGATCAGCTTCGCGTCCTTGAGCGCCGAAAGATTTAATCGGTAAACTCCTGCCGATTCCTCTTTAAGCTCCCGAAGCAAAGTACTGCCGTAGGACTCAAAACCGCCCTGCGCTTGTAGCTCTACATGGCCACCAAAATCTGACCAGGTACCGGCATGGGGTCCATAAGCTTCTTTGCTGACAAGAAAAAACTTTTCTCCACGGATCGTGCCTATAGGAAGGGCTCCCGCGTAGGCAGGCCCGTGGCTGGGCCGTTGGGCCAGGACGGCGTCGTTATTGCCTCGAGTAAGCGAGGGCACTGCGAGCGCCAATAAAACAAGGAAGGGGATGAATCGCATAATGCCGGAAACCCTAAAAGAAATGGCCCAACAAGGAAAGCTTTTTATGCCCTCCCGATGGGCAATTTTACCAAAATGCGCTTGCGCATTTTGTAAAATTGCCCATCGGAAAGGGGATCTTAAGGGGCGCAAGCGCCCCTTAAACCTCTTCCCAAGGCCTTACACGCCTTTTGGCGGATTTTCGGGTGTGGGTCCTTGAGGGCCATGGCCATGAAGAGGGGGACGAGGCTTGCGTCGCCGGCGGCCATGCTGCCTTCGAGGAGTTTTAGGGCAAAGCTGCGCAGCGTGTATTCCTGCTGCAGGGAGAGGAAGTCGAGGAGGCGGTCTTTGTTTTCGGAACTCAGGGGCTGCCCGTAGAGGTAGCCTTCGACGATGAGCCGGAAGGCGTGGGCTCCTGGCAGGGCAGCGTTCTCAATTAAACGGTCTATGACTTGGCTGCCGTCTTGCTGGGGTTGAGCATTGAGCCACAAGCAAAGGGCTTCAGTGGCTAAAAGACCTTCTTCCTGAGGATCTTGCAGTTTTTTCAAAAACGCGGCGCGTACTGCTGCTGTGTTTAGGGAAAACCGCAGGGTTTCCAAGGCTGCAAGGGAGGTTTCCTCGTTGTCCAGGTAGGGGAGGACGGCCTTGGCCAGGGACTCGCTTAGGGGTTCACGCAGGGCAATGGACAGCCCTTCAGGCGTTGTTTTAACGTATAAAGCATTTTTAGGAAAATGGAAGCGCTGGGGCCAATGTGGAGCGCCTCGCCAACTGCTCAAGGAAAGAATCAACCAGGGCAGCAATTCGGGGTCCTTGGAGTTCTGTAATAGATGTATCGCCGTTTGCTCGAGGATGGGGGGTGGGTTTTGCAGGGCCATCAGGGCAAACAGCAAAGGCCGTCGGAGGCTTAACGGTAAATTTGGATCCTGGATGCAAGCTAAACTCCTGGTCAGCAAGCTTGGATGCTCTGCGAGCGCTTCATAGCACCCATAGGCCATATCTGGGGCAAAAGGCCTTGGGGGTTCTTCAAAAAGTGGTGCATCTAAGGAAGCCACTAGGGGCGTGCTTAAAAGGCAGCTGATTGAGACGATTCTAGCAATGGGGGAGCGCATAAGCGAAGGACTTGACCATTAAAGCTGTAATTGAGCTGGCCGCTGTAAACTTCAACAACCATTCGGTAGTGTTTCTCTAAGTCTTTGTCAAAATCGAGCTCTAGGTAAGTCTCATATAAATACTGAGTTAAAAGCATATTTTCGTTACGCACCCAGTGTCCAGGGCTTACTTCCTCTTCCAAAAAACAGGCATAAAAGGCGCCCTCACAGAACTCATTAGGCTTTAGATTCAGCTTGAGGAGTTCGTTTGCTGTGGGCGTACGGCTAAAAATAATTTTCGTTTCGGAAGCATTGACGATGCCCTCCTTTTGGATATAGCTGATGATGCCCTCGGGTTGCGTCTCGGTAGTATGGGCGATACGGTCGCTTTGGCTATTGGGACTATTGATGACGTCCTCGGTTTGGGTCTCGGTAGTACTGCTGAGACCCTCGTTTTGGATATCCTTAAGTGAGAGCGAAAATCGGATTATGGAGTCGAAACCCCCAAAGGAATCGATAGATTTGAAGCAATTACCGTAGTAGTCTTCGGTACTTTGAGCCTTAAAGGTCTGAAGGTTGTTTGGAAATTCAGAAAGTGTTTCGGCAGAAGCATAGAGGAGGGTACCTGCCTGTCTTTGCCGAGGCACGCCCAAGTCTACCTGGTTGGTGACACTGCAGTGCCTCATCATAAAATTAAGCACTTGGTTGGGCGTGATGTGAGGATAAGCCGAAAGAATGCAGGCTGCCAGCCCACAAGCATAGGGCGCTGCCATCGAAGTGCCGGTCTTATAGCTGTAGCTTTCATCGTGCTGACTGTCTGCTGAAAAAATATAACATCCTGGAGCGTAAAACTGCACACAGGGCCCGAAGTTAGAAAGGTGGGCCCGCACATCCTTTTTCTGAGCCTCTGCGCCCCTGTTGGCAGGTATTTTATTGGGACTTTTAACGCAAGCCCCCACCGTGATGACCTTGGGCATGCGCGCTGGCGAACACGCTGAGGCGTCGCGTTTTTCATTTCCAGCCGCGGCTACAACCGTTATGCCCGCATCAATGAGCTTTTCTACCGCCGCATCTACGCTGCTAGAGGCATGGCTAGCCATGCTCATATTGACCACAACAGGGCTATAGGCATACTGCTGCTTGCGTAGCAAAGCGGCTTCGATGCCCCGTAAAATAGCTTCCTCAGAGCCATAACCGCTGTCATCCAACACCTTGATGCTGTGCAAGCGTGCCCTGGACGCCAGACCATACATTTTGCTACATAAAATGCCAGCCACATGCGTTCCATGGCCTACGTGGTCGACGCCATCATCGCCGTAAGCGCTCCATGGGTGCTCATCCAGGCAGCTATCCTCAAAAATCTTATGGGTGGGCAATATTCCAGTATCCATTACAAAGATCTCTACGCCATGGCCTTCGTTTTGAGTGATGTTATTGGCGACCTCAGGCGGCTTTTTACGAGGCATCGAACCATCGTCTTCAAAGGGGTAGATTTTGTAAAAGATACGCAGCTTTCCCCATAAGCGCCCATAGCGTCTGTGGAGCGCTTCGTTGTCCGCAGCTGGCATGTCAGGGACAATCATCGAACAACGCTTGCTGTAGTCCATGCCCTGAACATAGTCGCTTTGATCAATTTCGGAGAGTTGCTCATTGCGCACCTTGGCCGTGATCGTGTGCAGGGGCTCTATGAGGTTCACATTCTTACCAAGCTCCAAGCGCTCGCAGGCTTCCTCGAGGCTGAAAGCTTCCTTGATTTTGATGGTGACATCAATGGCCCCATGAGCCTTACTGCTCAGGAACATAAAGAGTGAGAGGGTTAAAAACGCGTGCAGCATAAGTTTGTTCAAGGATATATCGATATAATTTTGCTGAAATTAAGCTTTGAACCTGTTTTAGCTCTTGTGTTGAATCGGATTGTTTGTAAGCCTCCAGCCAAGCATGTTCAAAAAACTGTTCACAGTGTGGTTTGCCAGCGGCGTGCTGGTCTTGCTTCTAAGCCAATGGAGCTGGACAGGCTACAGCTTTTGCTTCCTTGGGCTTTTGATTGTTTTGCCCAGCTTAGCCTTTAAATTGCCCACAAGTCTTTTTTGCAACCTTGTAACAGCCTGGCTTTTAGGCAGTTTTATTGAGGAACATTTTTGGCTCTTTCCCCCCCTAAGCCTAGCGCTCACCTGTCTGCTCTATTCCCTGCGCAGGCAAGTCCACCGAGACCACGATAGGCACCTCGTCTTGGCAGCTTTTTTTAGCAATGCCTGCGTGCTTGTCGCGCTCTATGGCCTCTATTACCCCTGTCCCGAATTTATGCACTACGCCTTGTGTTCGCAGCTTTTTTTGTTCCTCTGCGCCAAGTCCTTTATCCGCTTCCAACGCTGGCTTTTGCTCCGCTGGCTACGCCTAGATTTATCGTGCTTGCCTCCGCTGTAAGAGGGTAGGGAAGGGCTAAGGGGACGTTGCCGGCGCGCGCGCCTTGGATCCCCTTTCCGATAGGCGATTTTCAAAAATGCGATGCATTTTTAAAAATCGCCCATCGGGAATTGGGTATACAAGGCACCCCACAGATCCCTTCGGGATCGAAGAAATTTGTAAAACCACACTTAAGGAGGCCTGAAGGGCCGGCA
>JANYDI010000003.1 GCA_025363695.1 Opitutia bacterium | reverse complement strand
TTGCCAAAATACGTAGTATTTTGCAAAATCGCTATCGGAAAGGGGATCCTAAGGGGCGCTTGCGCCCCTTAGCCCTTCACAGCATGAGCATGCCGTCCTTACGCACCAGCCGGTCGTCGAAGTAAATAGACCCTCCGCCGTATTCGGGCCGCTGGATGCAGACAAGGTCCCAGTGGACTTGGGAGCGATTGCCGTTGTCTGCTTGTTCGTAGGCTTGACCGGGGGTGAAGTGGAAGGAGCCTGCGATTTTTTCATCGAACAAGATATCGCGCATAGGTTCTAAGATGGCAGGGTTGACGCCTAGGGCAAATTCACCGATGTAACGGGCTCCGGAATCCGTATCTAGGATGGCATTGAGTTCCTGGGTGTTGTTGCTGGCACTGGCCTCGATAATGCGTCCATCCTTAAAGCACAGACGCACGTGATCAAAGGCTTTTCCTTGATATAGGGTGGGCGTATTGTATTGAACTACGCCTTGAACGCTGTCCCGTATTGGAGCCGTAAACACCTCGCCATCCGGCAAATTATGCGTTCCACAGCATACAATTGCGGGGATGTTTTTGATCGAAAAGTGTAAATCCGTACCTGGGCCAACAATACGCACTTGGTCGGTCTTTTCCATGCGGGCCTTGAGGGCCTCCATCCCTGGCTGCAGCGCTGCGTAATCGAGGGTACAGACGTTTGAGAAAAACGCCTCAAAGGCTTCCGTGCTCATGCCGGCCTGTTGAGCCATAGAAGGCGTAGGCCAGCGCAAAACCACCCAACGCGTCTTGTTGACGCGCCAATCAAAGGACGGCTTTAGGGCGCTCAAGGCCACCTTCATTTTCTGCTGCGGCACATCGGCCGTCTCAAAGCTATTATGCGCCCCTCGCAAGGCCACGTAAGCATCCGTTTTTTGGATGCGCGCGAGCTCCAGCTCACCACGCTGTTGCCAGTATTCTGGCGTCCCACAGAGCAATAACTCGCGCTCCACCCGAGGTACACGGGCCTCCAAAAATAGCTGCGCCCCACGTCCATGCACCGCCCGAGCCATCGCCAAGACCATCTCCTGCGGCACATCCGCGTAATCCATCAAAACCCGCTCCCCAGGCTTCAAGCCCAAGGAATGCTCCACGATTACCTGAGCTAAGCGTTTGCAATCCATAAGGTCGAGGGTGTAGGAAGATTTAAGTATTTGCAAGAATAATTTAGCGGAAAAGGGCCAAGGGGCACAAGTGCCCCTTAGGATCCCCTTTCGATAGCGATTTATTAAAATGCTAACGCATTTTAAGTAAATCGCTATCGATAAGCCTATACTAAGACCCCCACAGATCGCTTCGCGATCGTCAAAACAATGTGGTTATTTTTATTCAAAACACACTACGAGAGGCCTGAAAGGCCGGCATATGGACAGCCCAGGGCGTAAGCCCTGGGTTCAGAGTAGAAAAAGATTTAGAGCCCTACAGGGGCGACACTCCTGTTTATGCTCTGAGTGCCGCCCTTACAGGGCTCTGGTTTGTTTTTCACCCTTAAACCCAGGGCTTACGCCCTGGGCTACGATCTGCCGGCCCTTCAGGCCTCCTTATGTGTGGTTTTAATAAAAAATTGTATTGCTTAGATGCGATTCCGAAGGAATCTGGATGGGGCTTAGTATTTCCTACCAGGGTGCGATTTTATTAAAATGCATCGCATTTTATAAAATCGCACCCTGTAGGGGATCCTAAGGGGCGCAAGCGCCCCTTAGCCCCCTAGCCCTTTTCAATAATCGCCTCTTGACGGGAGCAAAAAAAAACCGTAGAGTTGGCGCATGTACGAGATTAGTGACCTTTTGGATTTAATGGTGGAAGCGAAGGCATCGGACTTACATTTGCAGGTGGGTCAGTCGCCTTGTTTACGCATTTGTGGTGAGCTTGAACCCGTGGATGGTCCCGTACTGACCGCTGAGGACACTGAGCGGCTCATGCTCTCCATCACGCCTGAGCGTTACCTCGAAAAAGCCAAAACGCAGGGCAGTGCCGACTTCAGTATCGAAAATAAAAACAACGTACGCTTCCGGGTCAGCGTACTCAAAGCCAAGCAACATTTCGGCATGGTTTTACGTCAAATCCCTAATAAAATTTTTAGTTTTGAACAAACAGGCCTGCCCGAGCAAATTCGTGATATATTGTACAGGCCTCGGGGCCTAGTATTGGTTACGGGACCTACGGGTAGTGGTAAGTCGACCACCTTGGCGGCCCTCATTAACGAGATTAACGAAAATTGTAAGGCTAACATCATTACCATTGAGGACCCGATTGAGTTTTACCATCAGCACAAAAAATCGCTCATCGTACAGCGTGAAGTCGGCAGCGATACTGTGAGCTTTGCCGATGCGCTGCGTGGGGCCTTGCGTCAGGATCCGGACGTTATTTTGGTGGGGGAAATGCGGGATTTGGAAACCATCCAAGCCGCTATTTCGGCCGCTGAAACGGGACACCTCGTCTTTGGCACCCTGCATACCACCGGAGCCGCTGAAACCGTGGACCGCATTATCGACGTTTTCCCCGATGAAACCAAGGAACAAGTCCGCACGCAGCTGGCAGGCTCCATTCAGGCCGTTATCGCCCAGGTGTTGTGTAAACGTATAGGCGGTGGCCGTATTCCAGCTTTCGAAATCATGGTCATCACTACAGGAATTTCTCAGATGATCCGCGAAGGCAAGACTTTCCGTATCGGCTCAGAGCTCCAAACGAATTCCGCCAAGGGCATGATGCTCCTAGACGATTGCCTCGAGCGCCTCTACAGGCAGGGCCTCATCGCCGAAGAAGAAGTTTTTGCCTACGGAAAAGATACCAAAACCTTACGCGACCATCTGGCCAGGGAGTAGGGAAGGCTAAGGGAAGTGAAAGGCCAAGGGGACAAGTCCCCTTGGATCCCCTACAGGTAGGCAATTTTATAAAATGCTGGCGCATTTTAGTAAAATTGCCTACCTGGGTAGGTAGATACAAGGCCCCTCCGGATCGCGAAGCGATCGAGGGTGTATCTTATGAATTGCTTTGAGCCGGTTTTAGGGGAGGCATTGGGGGTTCGGACAAGGAAGAGAAGTGCGTAGCGCACTACGGTGCGTGAGTCACTTCCATGACGCCGTCCCAAACCCCAATGTCCCCCTAAAACCATCCTAAGGGGAGCAAGCGCCCCCTAGCCCTTTTTCACTTAAAACGAGGATTGATGTTGATTTCTCAATAAAAAAACGGTATATATAGAGTTATGAATTTTTTATCTGGAGGCTCAGGCCCGAAAGAAGTCGAAAAGAGAACGCAGTCCGTGCCCAAGCTTTTGAGTGCTAAAAAAGCGCGTCAGTTAGCCTTGGAGAATAAAGCGGCGAAAAATATCACCAAAGCCAGCGTGAAGCTTAGGGACCTGACCGTATTTATTCAGCAGTTATCGTCGATGATCGATGCGGGTTTGGCCTTGGCAACGGCTCTGGAGGCCATTGAGGAACAACAGGAAAGCCCTGCGTTTCGGGTGATAATTCGTAATATCAGGCAAGACATCAGTGGCGGGAGTTTGTTTTCTGAGGCCATTCGCAAGTATCCAAGGGCCTTTCCGAACCTCTTCATAAGCATGGTTGAGGCCGGGGAAGCTTCGGGGGATTTGGCCAAATTGATGAATCAAGTTGCTGGATATTATGAAAAATCTATCAAGCTCAGCAGTACCCTCAAGGGGGCCCTGATGTATCCCATTGGGGTTGTTTTGGCTTCTACCGGGATTGTTATCTTTTTGCTCAAAAAAGTAGTGCCTGTATTTACCAAAATGTTTGTAGATTTTGGGGCAAAACTGCCAAAGCCTACGCAATTGTTGGTAGATATGAGCAACCTTGTTCAAGATTATGGACTCTACCTCCTTGTTTTAGTGGTGGGTGGCGTTTATGTCCTCAGGCGCTACTTTAAAACGCCTAAAGGTCGTGTCGTTAAGGATACGCTGATTTTGAAGGTTCCAGTATTTGGTGAGCTGATTCGCAAGGTGACCGTTTCTCGATTTGTCAGGACCTATGCGATTTTGCTTCAAAGCGGGGTCCCGATTTTACGTACTGTGGAAATTTGCTCCAAAGCCAGCGGCAATACCTTTATTGAGCAAGCCTGTGTACGCATCACGGATAAAATTAGCCAGGGAGGGCAGTTCTCCGAGGCGCTCGAAGAAGATGGCTATATTCCTAATATTGTTCGTGATATGGCCAAGGCTGGCGAACGTACGGGAGATGTAGAACGCATGTTTAATAATATATCGGATTTTTACGACGATGAGGTCAATGCCATGAGCTCCGGGATCGCCGCTCTCATTCAGCCCGCCGTGGTGATCTTCCTGGGCGTCGTGATCGGCGGCATCGTTGTGGCGCTCTTCTTGCCGATTTTCAGCATGGCGGATTTGGTCTCAGGAAAATAAAGGCTAAGGGGCACTCGTGCCCCTTAGGATCCCCTTTCGATAGCGATTTATTAAAATGCTGCGCATTTTAAGTAAATCGCTATCGAGAAGCCTATACTAAGGCCTCCCCGGATCGCTTCGCGATCTGTGGAAAGCTTTAGTATTTCCTACCAGGTAGCGATTTTTATAAAATGCAACGCATTTTTAAAAATCGCTACCTGTAGGGGATTTTAAGGGGCGCAAGCGCCCCTTAAACCCTTCCTTCCTTCCTCCTTCCTAATAATACACGGCGGCGCCTAGGAGGTGTTCGGAGGCATAGAGGGCGAGGACTTGGCCGGGGGCCAGGGCGCGTTGGGGGTGGTCGAAGTGGACCAGGGCGCTGTTGGTCAAAGGCGTGTAAGTGAGGGGTTGGGAGGGGTCGCGGTAGCGGGGTTTGCCCAGGAGGCGAGTGGGTACCGTGATGGGCTGCCCGAGCCAATGTATGCCGGTGACACGTACTTGCTGATGGTAAAGAATGGGGCAGGTCGGTTCGTCAAAGGCCACAATAAGGCTGTTGGTTTCAAGGTCTTTGGCCACCACGACATAGGCTTTGTTATCGGTGTTCGAAGGCACACCGATACCCCGGCGTTGGCCCAAAGTAAAGTGCTGCAGCCCAGGGTGTTCGCCCACGACGCGTCCATCTAAGGTGATAATCGGGCCTGGACTGGAAGGAATATAGTGGCTTAAAAAGGCTTGGATAGGGACTTTGCCCAAAAAGCAAATACCTTGGCTGTCTTTACGCTGAGCATTGGGGAGGCCTAAAGCGGCAGCTTTGGCTCGGACTTGTGGCTTAGTATAATTACCTAGGGGGAAATGCACAAAGGGCAAAATCTCAGGCCGAACAAGCGCTAAAAAGTAGGATTGGTCCTTGTTTTTATCGACGGCCTCCCACAGGCTATAGCCGCTGGGCTCTTGGACTAAGCGACAATAATGCCCCGTTGCCAAGGCGTCAAAGCCTTCCGCTTGGGCGTAATCCCAAAATAAACCGAATTTGATATGACGATTACACAGCATATCTGGGTTGGGGGTGATCCCCTTGCGATAACCCTCAACCAAGGCGGCCACGACGTATTTTTCATAACCTGCGATGAGGTTGACCGTCCGCAAGCGAATGCCCAAAACATCCGCTGCTGCCTGCGCTTGTTCACGGTCTTGCTTCCAGGGGCAATCCGCCAAGAGGTTTTCCTCGTGCATCCATGTCCGGATATACGCGCCCTCCACCGCGTAGCCAGCCTCCAGCATGCAGGCCGCAGCGACGCTGCTGTCCACGCCTCCAGATAGGGCTACGAGTACTTTTTTCATAGTGTTAGGAAAGGGAAGGGAAGGGAAGGGCTAAGGGGCACTCGTGCCCCTTAGGATCCCCTACCGATGGGCGATTTTAGGAAATACTGCGTATTTCATAAAATCGCCATCGGGAAGGGCATACTAAGCCCCCCACAGATCGCTTCGCGATCGAATTTAATCAATGTAATTGGGATGTGTCCTCATTTTAAGTTCAGTCACAGATATCAGGGCGTGTACTCAATTGTCAATTAACTGATTCAATCCACACTTCAGGAGGCCTGAAGGGCCGGCATATACGTAGCCCAGGGCGTAAGCCCTGGGTCCGGGATGAAAAAAAGATTTAGAGCCCTGTAAGGGCGGCACACAAGAAAATTCTAGAAAGTGTGAGTGTCGCCCCTGTAGGGCTCTAAATTATTTGCCTACTAAACCCAGGGCTTACGCCCTGGGCTACGATATGCCGGCCTTTCAGGCCTCCCAAAGTGTGTTTTGATTTTTAAATAATCATTTATCAACCCTAACGAATCCATTAAAACACGCCCTAAAACAAGTTTTAAAAATGCCTAAAAAATGTGGCTTCGATTCCGTAGGAATCTGTGGGGGGCCTTGTATCCTACTGTCTGGTAGCGAATTGCTGAAAATGCGCAGCATTTTCACAATTCGCTACCAGTTAGGGGATCCAAGGGGACAACGTCCCCTTGGCCCTTTCCCTTTCAACATCTTTAATAACAATGATACAATATCCTCCCACATTGGTCGCAGTGGACGCGTTCTTTGTTGAGGAAGAGGAGGGAGATGATTTCGCGGGAGACCTTGAGTTGGCAGCCGCGGCAGTACTCGCCTTCGAGTTGGCAGATGACGGGCAGACGGCCATTGGTGAGTTTCTTGATACGCAGGTAGTCGCTTAGGAGGGCTGCTGGGATGTGTTTTTGGGCATTTTCAAGAAGTTCCTTGGCGGTTTTGAGCTGTAGGGTGTGCTGGGTTCTGCGTTCTTGCAGGACGAGTAGGGTGTCATCCAGTTCCTTGAGGTGGGCTTGGGTTTCGGTTTCAATGGCTTTGAGTTGGGCTTTTTGGACATCTAGCTCTAGGAGCACGTTGAGCTCTTGGTCCTCGAGTTGGCGCAGTTGGGCCTGCGTGGCTTGGATTTCGAGCGCGGAGGCGTTGTATTCCTCTTGTTTTTTGAGGCTGGATTGACGCGTTTTTTGCTTGATGAGGACGTCTTCTTGGTTTTTGGTCTCAGAGGCGAAGTTGCGGCGCTTGGCTTCGAGTTCCGAAAACGCTTTTTGGGCATCTTCGAAGGTTTTTTTGGCCAAGTGTTTGCGTGCTTGCAGACGTTCTAAATCTTTGCCAAGCTCATCCACTTCGCGTTGGCACAGGTCCACGTGCTTGTCGCATTCTTGGAGTGCTAGGAGGGGTTTGAGGGCTTCGTTCATAATTTTAAGGAAAAATCGATTTCTTGCCTAGAGGTATCTACCGATTGTATTTTTACTAAAAGCGTAGCTCCGATGGCGAAGTGCTGCCCTTGTTTTTGGCCGATGAGGATTTTTTTGTTGTCGCTGAGCTGGTAATAATCCGGGGGAAGGTTCTGAACGGGCAAAAAGCCAAAGGTGAGGCTATCGGGAAGTTCTATAAAAAGGCCCTGGGCTTTGACTTCCAAGACAACGGCTTTGTAGCAGGCTTTAGGATTTTTTTGGAGCTGTTCACAAAAGTAGGCAAAACGCTTGCGTTTTTGGAAATCACGCTCGGCCTCGGTGCTATTTTGCTCGGTGTGGCTGATATGCTTGGCGATGGCCGCCAAGGGTGTGGCGGGAATATTTATTTGGGGGTCTACGAGCTTTTCGAAACTGCGATGGACAGCGAGGTCGGCGTAGCGACGTATTGGGGACGTAAAATGCAGGTAATCCTGTTTGGCCAGGCCGTAATGGCCTAGCGGGAGGGTGTCGTAGCAGGCCTGCTTGAGGCTGCGTAGGACGTGTTGCTTCAAAATGCTGCCCTGGGGGTGTTCTTTGAGGTTGAGGAGCAGCTCGGCAAGGGCTTTTGGTTTTTGGAGGTTACGCGCCTTGACGCCGTAGTCTTGGAGGGTTTCTCGTAGGGCGTCGAGCCTGTCGGCATCTGGAGCGGCATGAACGCGGTAAATGGCTGGGAGTTTCCTTTCGTGCAGGGCCTTGGCGACGGCGTCATTGGCGGCGAGCATGAATTCCTCAATCAGCTGGTGGCTTTCGTCATGGAAGACGGGGACGATGGCTTCGGGGTAGCCAGAAGGGGTAAAGCGGATACGTACCTCGGGCATATCGAGGTCGAGGCTGCCGTTTTTCATGCGTTGCTGGCGTAGCTTGCTGGCATAGGCCCAGAGGCTGCGCAGGCGCTGGGCTTCGAGCTTTTCAGCGCTGCTCGTGGGGTCGTGCTTGAGGAGGGCGTAGGCGTCAGCGTAGCTGAGGCGATTTTTGCTACAAATAACGCTGTTGGCAAATTCGACCTTGAGCAACTTGGCTGAGCGGGAAAAGGTCATCAGGACGCTTTTGGTGAGGCGATCCTCTCCGGGCTTAAGGCTGCACAGTTCGTTAGAGAGCTCAAAGGGCAGCATGGGGATGACCGTGGGCCCGAGGTAGGTGGAATTGCCGCGTTTACGGGCTTCGAGGTCGAGGGCGGACTGGGCGGGTATGTAGCTCGATACATCAGCGATGTGTACGCCGATGCGGGCCTTGCCAAAGGAAAGGGGCTCCAGAGAAAGCGCGTCGTCGAAGTCCTTGGCGTCCTCGGGGTCGATGGTGAGGGTATGGAGCTGCCGCAAGTCCAGGCGGCCTTGAAGGCTTTGCGGCTCAACGCGTTTTGGGAAATTTTTAACCGCTTGCAGGACGGCCTCAGGGAAGCTGTCTTCGAGTCCGTAGCGCCGCAACAGGGCTTGCATTTCGGTTTGCGGCAGTTTGGAGGAGCCCAAGTTCTCCTTAAAAGTAGCCTTGATGGTTTTACCGATATACTGCAGGCTTACAACAATCGTGTCGCCTATTTTGACCGCTTTGGGTGTCTTAACTTTAAAGTTTAGATTTATGTGGAAATCATCCGGCACAAAAACGCCTATTGCGTCCAGAGTGCCCACTAGTTCGGTATGCTTGCGCTCCAGGATGCTGTCTATCACGCCATAATACTCATTCGCATCGCCTCTGGCATTGCTTGGCGGGCGACACAGCGAAACCTGGATGCGGTCGCCATGCAGCGCAGAGCCTAAGTACTTAGGCTCAATGGATACCGTTGCCGGACCGTTGCCAGACGCTTCAATGGGCACAAGCCCCCAGCCGCTTTTACGCACGCACAGAACGCCCGTAAGCGGGATACGCTCAGCTGCGCAAGGCTGTTTTTTGGGTTTTCGCCGTTTATCCATGTATGAGTAGGTGAATGCCTTCAAATCCCCACCACAAGAGCGACAATCCAAGTATGCCCGCTGCTATCCATACCCAGAGTCTACGCCGCCGCTGCTCCATGACACGGTACTTCCCCAAGTTGTTTTTGCCAAAAACACTCTGCTCCAGGTAACCCACAAAGGTCGTCTGGTTGCTATCCTCCTTGATCCGATACCGATAACCACTATGCCTGCGGTACCTCAAGCGCTTTAAAAATTGCCTAAACATACCAGCCTGGAATGAGGGTGGAGGAGGCCATGTCAAATGTCAAGCTTTTCATGCAGTTTATAAAGGGCCAGGTAAAGGGATAGGTAAAGGGATAGGTAAAGGGCCAAGGGGAGCGAGCTCCCCTTGGATCCCCTTTCCGATAGCGATTTACTTAAAATGCTGACGCATTTTAAGTAAATCGCTATCGGGATAGGCGGATACAAGGCACCCCACAGATCGCTTCGCGATCGAATTTAGCTAGGGCATGTGAACAATTAATTTGAAAACCTGTTTCAATGGATCCGTTCCGGTTGATAAATAATTATTTAAAAACAAACCACAAAATGAGAGCCCTGAAGGGGCGAATGCTTATCAGCCCAGGGCGTAAGCCCTGGGTTTTGGCATGGAAAAAAGATTTTAGAGCCCTGTAAGGGCGATTCTCATAATCTGATATATAGAATATATTTAACAAGATTTTGATACATTTTAATGAATCGCCCCTGTAGGGCTCTGGTTTGTTTTTTACCGTAAACCCAGGGCTAAAGCCCTGGGCTGACAAGCATTCGCCCCTACAGGGCTCTCATTTTGTGGTTTTTAATAAATAGTTATATTATTAATTGGTCACACGCCCTAATTAAGTTCGATCCCGAAGGGATCCGGAAGGTGCCTTGTATCACCCTTCCCGATGGCGATTTATTTAAAATGCGCTAGCATTTTAATAAATCGCCATCGGCAGGGGATCCAAGGGGCGCAAGCGCCCCTTGGCCCTTTAAATTTCCTTTACTTTCAATCCTAAAACAAGCCAAAGCCGCGTATCACATTCTGAATCGTGTTCTGAGCCTTTTGGGGCATCGACTCCTTGGGTGTGTCCGACTCCTGTGCAGCGCTTGGGGTGAGGGCGCTGAGGGCGGCGCGGCGGATAATGCCCCAGAGTTTGCTGGTATCGGGTTTGGCAGGGGTGCCGCTGATTTCGAAGCTTTCGGTGCACCAGAAGTAGTTGTTTTGGCCTGGGCGTTGGGAGACGAGGTTGATTTTCTGCAGGTCTTCAGCCAGAGGGCCTTTGGCGCCTAGGTCGAGTTGCAAAAAGAGGGCTTGTTCCATGAGCGGCGTGCCGGGCTGGGCTTGGATGTTCCCATGCGCTTGGACGCCGGCGATGGGTCCATCCAGGACAAGTTCCTTCAGGAGGACATCGCCTTGGGCTTGGCGTTCGAGCTTGCAGGCGAAGCGGTCGTAAGGGAGCTCGTCAAAATAGCCGCTGATGCGGGACAGGGCGGACAGGCCGGGGCGATCGGTGGCGCTGCCCAGGACACCTAGAGCCAAGTTGCCCAGGGTGGCACCGGCTTTGGCGCCTTTTCCCGCATAGGCCAGGCCGCGTAGGGTGCCCGGGCCGCCGTTGAGGGTGCACTGGCCATAAGTTCCGGTAAGGAGGTCGTCAAGGGTTTTGCCGTGGCTTTTGGCCTGGGCGGATACGGAAAACAGGCCTTCCACGACGGGGGGTTGGTCGGGGATGCTTTGGCTCAGCAGGGCGCCTAGATTCCAGTTATCTAAGGTGATATCTAGGGCAAGAGCGTAGGGCTCCTGTTCCTTTGCGGCGAAGGTGATCTGGCCTCCGGCATGCAGGGGGGCGCCCATGTGGCTAGCCTCGATAGCTTGTAGGTTGAGGACTTGTTGGTCAATACTAAGGCGGCCTTTGACGCCGTCCAGGGTGGAGTGCATGACCGTGAGGTGATCAATTTCGAGGGTGGCGCTGCCTTCGTAGGGCCACCAAAACGGCATGGCATCGGCGTTCCCTTCGGAGGGGGGCGATAGCTCGGGGTTGCCTTTCTTGGCGGCCTTGGTGGCCTCGGCGGCCTTGGCCGGGTGTTGAGGGACTTTTTTGGCGTCTTTTTCTTTTAGAAAGCGTGTTAAAAACAATAAATCATCGACAATGAGTTGAGGTCCTAGGAGGCTGAGGTCGAACTTTTGGCCTTGGAGTTTGCCTGCAAAATCCAGGTGCGAGGTGCCGCCTTGGGCAATAATGTGCAGGGGGGCGCGGATATTCCAGCGGCCATCGCTGTGTTTTTTCCCCGTGGCTTGGAGGCTGAGGTTATCGATTTTGCCGCCGCCTTTTTTGTGCTTGAGGTCCTTGAGGTCAATTTTGAGGCTGAGTTCAGAACCAAAGGTGCCTTCAAGGGAGAGGGTGCCCGAGGCAGGTCTTTCGATAAATTCACGCAAATAGGTACGTGAAATCAAATCAGGAAGCTGTAGGGATATAGTGCCTTGAGCCTGGGGAGCGCCTTGAGGGTTGTAGGGATATTGGCCCTTCAGATGGGCTTGAAGGAGGGAGAGATTGCCTTGTTTGATTTCGAGGATACCCAGGTCAAACTGCAGGGCTTTTTCTTGGAGTTCGCAATAGGGTTTGAGCTGGATGTCCAGTTTTTCCACAATCGGGGTGCCGTCCTTGATGAGCGTAATGTCTTCAAATTGAAGGGGCTCCAATGTTTCTAAAAAGACGCTTTCTGCGTTGCCTTGGCATTGAAAGGCGCCTTGGGCGATGGAGCCGGAAAGGGTGATTCCCGGCAAGAAGGGGGAAATCATGGCTAGCGGGAAATTTTGTATCCGCGCGGAGGCAATCTGGCCCTTGTTGCGCAGGGAAGCGTAGGGCTTTTCGAGGTCGACACACAGGCCTGATTGTAAGCTGAAGGAAAGCCAGGGAGCGCTTGCATCCTGAGCGCAAAGGGTGAACTGGCCAATAGAGAGCCGTGTTTTATCTAAGGTGACATCAAAGGCGCTTTCCAGGTGGTTACTGGGGATGGCGGGTGTATTTTTGGCAAAGGGCTGTGTATTCAAAGGGCCAGTCCAGGCTTCAAAGCTGCCCTTGGCCTTGAGCGGATGGGGGCCCTGAGCCGTGAGGCTACCGCCAGCCAAAGGCTTTTCGTGGAGCTGGGCGCTCCATTTTTGGGTATCCACAGACCAGCCTTCAGCGCTGTAGTGGGCTACGAGGGGGACGTCCAGCGATAGTTTTTGCAAAAAGGGCTTTTTGTGCGGCTGAAGGGTATCGACATTGAGCTCGGAAAGCCCTAGTTGAGCGGTGACATCCCAGGCGCCTGCCGTGGCATGGAGCGTCCCGTTGAGGCTTGTATGCCCCTTGCTTAGGGCCAGTTCGCTAGCCTTCAAAAAGCCATTGGCCCAGCTGAGCGGGAGCGTCGTAATGCTCAGTTCAATACCTTCCGGAGCGGCTTCCAGCGGCAGAAAGTTTTTGAGCGACAGCGCAAGCGGCTTGAGGGCTTTGAGCGTGATCGTTGCTGCTTTGGAAGGGTCCTTGAGCAGGAAGTCCAAAGCGGCGATATGGACGTCTTGGTCCTTGAGCAGGACGTCGGTGTTGAGGTCAAAGTCCAGCGTAGGCAGGGCTTCGAGGCGAGGGTCTAGGCGCTTGAGGGCGCTGATGCTGCCCTGGGCTTGGAGTTTGAGGGCAAGGTTTTTTGGGGAAAGCGCCAGGGTGCCGCTGCCTTGGGTGCTCAGCAGGGGTAGCTTGAGGGTTTCCATCAGGGCTGGAAAGCTGTCTGCCTGCAGGTTAAAGGTCATGGGGCCCGTGATACTCCCAGGAGCTACGCTGCCCACAAAAGTCACTAGGGGAGGGCGTTCGCCGCGCAGGTCTAGGAGCTTGAAGTCCGTGGTCAAGGCTGAACCTCCAGGAGAGTCGAGCTTTAAGGAGAGCTGCAGGCGTAGTTTTTCCTCAGCCGCTTTACGCGCCTTGGGTTGGACGCTCACCGTTTGGTCCAGCTGGACCTCGGAGTTAATAATACCGCTAGCGCCTTGGGTGAGGGCAAGTTTCCCTTGTGTATGGAAACTTTGGATGGGAATCCCATCAGGGGCACCCGAAGGCTGAAGGGCCGCTAAAAGCTGCGTATCGGGCACCGTAAAGTCAAAGTCGAGCGTTCCCGTGCTTTTGGGGGCAAACTTACGCCCGTCCAAAGAAAAACTAGGCAGTTTGTCGTTGGGCGTATCCAGGAGTTTCAGGCTGCCATCCACGTGGAGCTCCTCCAGGCGCAGGGTTTGGCTTGTTTTTTTAGAAAGGGAAAATCCGGCCTGATGAACGGGCTGCTTTAGGGGGTTTTTTTCCCTTTTGTACAGTACCTGTAGGAGTTTTTCTAGGCTTGGCCCTTCGAGTTGTAGGCCCTGAATGAGTAGGGCTTTGGCTTGAAAATTCCCTGAAAAGAGCAGGAAAAAGGGTGCAAATTGGGTGAGCTTCAGGTGCTTGATGCCCAAAAAGCATTGATTTCCTAGGGCTAGATGTAAATCTTTGATCTCACTGTTAAATGGCTTTAGGGAGAAGCTCTCTACCTGAGACCCTGGGAAGGTTTTTAGCAAAGCCGTTTTTTGAACACTGGGTAAAAAGATAATGCCTAAGGCGCCGAGTAAGAGCCCCAAAAAGACCAAAAAGATTTTTAAAAAACGCATAAGAACCATTGTTGCCAAAACGTACAAAAAAGCAATACCAAAATTTTTTTTGAGATTGACAGTCGTTTTTCATGCAGTTACCTTTTTGTTGAAAATGAAAATGATCTTTTCCTTACTGCTCTTTTTTTGCCTTGGCGGCCCTTTATCTGCCGGAGATGCTGCGGATTTACTCAAAGATGAGGGTCTTGATATCCGCGATATCGCAAGCTTTAGTGATCTCATGGGCGATCTCATTAGCTACACTATTGGCGAACCCGGCCGTGAAGTGCTCGTTTTGTGCGATATCGATAATACCCTCATTTGCTCTGTTGGCTACGAAGGCTCTTACGAACAGGCCATTGATCACCTGAAAGCCTATCGATCGCAAGGCATGTTGCCCCAGGAAGCCTTCGGAACTGCCGTAGAAGAATTCAATGCCCTCCAGCCCAGTACCCAAACGCAGTTGACGCATCCCTACGTGTCTACCTTTATTGACTATTTAAACAGCGCTGGTGCTTATTTTTTGCCGATTACTGCGCGTCGTCCTGAGATTAGCCTCCTCACCCTCGAACAGCTAAAGGCTAACGGTATCACCTGGCTGGGCCTGGATAATGATTCTACCCCGCTGAGCTTCAGCCCGTCTTGCTCCTACGAGGATAGGATTCTTTTCTGCGGTGAACAAAATGCGAAAGGAAAGGTCTTTACACAGTTTTATAACCAGAAGAAGGCCTTTTTTGATAGCAAAATCTCCTGTATCCTCTTTATCGATGATACCGCTGATCACCTCAGGTCCGTCGGGCGTGCTTGCAAAGAGCTCGGGCTGGAGTTCCATGGGTATCATTTTCAGTTTGGCAGGAATTTTGATTTGCTCCCGGCGAATTAAGGCCAAGGGGACGTTGTCCCCTTGGATCCCCTTTCCGATAGCGATTTTCTAAAATGCTGGCGCATTTTAGATAAATCGCTATCGGGATAGGCTATACAAGGGCCTCCACAGATCGCGAAGCGATCCGGGTGTGTTTAAAATCGATCGCGAAGCGATCTACCGTCTAGATAGTCAAGAGTAAAAGTCTAAAATTCATAATTTTCTTGGTAAAGTTTGTTGTTTTTTATCATGGAATTTAAGCACACTACCATTTTGCGCATAACGGCAACCAGTGCAACTTT
>JANYDI010000176.1 GCA_025363695.1 Opitutia bacterium | reverse complement strand
GGGTATAGCCCACAGCCAATGCGACATTCTGGAAGCCATGGCCACGGAGCTGGACGCACCGTTGCAAGATGTCCGTGTGGACGGCGGCGCCTCCGCCAACAATCTGCTGATGCAGCTCCAGGCCGATCTCTCAGGACTGGTCCTGCGCCGCCCCGCCCTGTTGGAAGCCACCGCCCTGGGAGCCGGAATGCTCGCGGGCGTTGGCATCGGCTGGTGGGCAGATCGGAAAGAGCTGACCGCTGCCCGACCGCTGGAGCGGGTCTTCGAACCCAGCCTGGACCGCGAAGCGGCCCGCAGCCAGCGGCTTGCTTGGCAGCGGGTGCAGGGCTTCGCCTGAGAGCCGGGATGAGCAAAACGTCGAACATCGAACATCGAACTTCGTGGGCACCTCGGTTGCCACGGTATTCAGCGCACCCTTCATCCTGCTCCGCCTTCGCAGAGGGGTAGGTTCGCCCCAGCGAATCGCTATTGGCGTGGCCCTGGCCCAGCAAAACACAAAGCAGCGGCAGCTCCCACAGGCATGGGCAGCGAATCCAGCACCCACCGGGTTCCCAGAGGGGCAATAGGCGCCCCCTCCAAGGTGACGCCCGACGCCTCAAGGCTCAGGGTGATGCGCCGCGGGTCATGGCCCAGGCCAGTGCCAGCGGCCTTGAGCAGGCTTTCCTTGAGGGTCCAGAGACGAAAGAAGTGGTTTGGCCGATCCTCGCGCTTCAACTGGCTGTGCCGAAGGGCCTCCTGGGGGGACATGAAGGTGTGCGTGTCCATGCGCTCAGGTGCTTCCTGTTCTACATCCACTCCCACGGGTGCGTCATGGACCGCGCATAGGATCCAGGCACCGGAATGGCTGAGATTGAAATGGGCTTCCGGATGGGCGGCGAAATAGGGTTTTCCATAGGGGCCGTGGGCCACCGCAGTTTCCTCGTCGTCCAGATCCAACCCTTCCTTGGCGGCAAGGTGCAGCAACGCTTCTGCGGCAAGGCACCTCAAAGCATCCACGTCATGCCGATAACGTCCGGCCCTGAGCCCCCGCTCGGGACTGCAGTTTTTCAGAAGCTGTTCAATCCAAGCCCCAGGCGACTCCGGAAGACACAGGGCAAAGACTTGCGGTTGGCCCGACAGTATTGATTCAGCAGTGGGACCCCTCGGTCAGCAGGGAGCTTTAGGAGGCCCTTCTCTTCATTAAACGCTATTTTCGGCCCGGCCATAGAGAGAGTTAATTATTAGAGGCGACGGTAGCCAAGTTATGGTCGATTGCAGGAAGATTGCGAGGGGTGGCCTCTAAAGGGCCCTCGGGTTCTTCACCTTCCACCGGCATGGCACTTGCAGGCAAGCGGGCTATATCGGCGCCTAAAGCGGCAAATTTTTGATCTAATTTCTCGTAGCCGCGGTCTAAATGATAAATGCGTTGAACCCATGTATCGCCTTCAGCGGCTAAGCCGGCTAAGATTAAGGCAACACTGGCCCGCAAGTCCGAAGCCATAACGGGCGCCCCAGAGAGGCGTTTTTGACCGGTAATGATGGCGCTGGGGCCTTCGATGGCGATATTGGCGCCCATGCGTTGGAGCTCGGGCACATGCATGAAGCGGCTTGGGTAAATGCGCTCTGTAATAATGCTTAACCCAGGGACGAGGGATAAGAGAGCACACATTTGAGCCTGTAAATCTGTAGGGAAGCCAGGGTGAGGGAGGGTCGTGAGGTCAATCGCCTTGAGTGGGCCGTCCGGGGTAATCCTGATAGAGCGAGGCGTTGGGGTGGTGATGCATAGGCCCATTTCTTCTAATTTATCGATAAGGGCGCCTAAGTGGCGAATTTCGATATCGTTAACCGTTACATCTCCCCCTGTTATGGCGCCAGCGATTAAATACGTACCGGCTTCTATCCGGTCTGCAATGATGCGGTGGTGACAGCCATAGAGTTTGTCCACGCCTTCGATATGAAGGGACGGGCTGCCGATACCGCTAATATGGGCCCCCATTTTGACGAGCATTTCAGCTAAATCCGTCACTTCGGGTTCGCAAGCGGCGCTTTCGATATGAGTGGTGCCGGGGGTCAAAGTGGCTGCCATAAGCAAATTTGCAGTACCCAAGACGGTGCTACCGTGCCGCCCACCTAGGAAGACGTGGGCGCCTTTGGCATTTTTAGCATCAATATGCACGTAGCCGGCCTCCATAGAGATGTCGCAGCCGAGGCGTGCGAGTCCCTTTAAATGAAGATCGATCGGCCGAGGGCCAAAGACGCAACCGCCGGGGAGTGAGACTTCTGCCCGTTTTAGCCGGGCCACGAGAGGGCCTAGTAAACAGACAGAAGCCCGCATCTTTCGAACAAGCTCGTACGGGGCGCGTGTATGGAGGTTTTTGGCCTCTATACGCCAGGTGCCGGGCTCTGGGGACTCTACAGAGGCGCCCATGTGACGTAAGATGTCCGCCATGAAGCGGGCATCACTGAGATCGGGAATATTTTCTAAAACACAGGGCTCGTCGGTTAAGAGCGTAGCGGCAAAGATGGGTAGGGCCGCATTTTTGGCCCCACTGATCTTAACTGTGCCTTGAAGCTTGCGATTTCCGCGAACTCGAATGACGTCCATGGTACGGCTGCGTATCGTTTATGGATAATTAACGGGAGCGGGAGTGGCCTTCGCCGCCACGTCCACGGTTGCTGCTGCCTCCTCCTCCACCACTGCGGCGGTAAGGACGATCTCCGCTGCCAGGGGCTTTGCGGTCTGAAGGGTTACGGGGTGTATAAGGTTGGCGGGGGGCATGAGGCTCCCGGTTCTTATCTGAATTGCTTGCGGAGGCTTCTTTGGAACCGATGACAGATCCTACAAAGTCTTTGAAACGGTTCCACAGGGTGTCCGCAGGTAGAGACATAGGCCGATAAGTTGCTGGAGTAATCGGTGGCTTTGGGCTAGAGCGCCGATCAGAAGCTGCATTCCTAGGAGAGGCTTCATGTGGACGCGTGTGCGCAGACTCTGAAGAGCGGCCATGATGGCTGCGTGGGCCATCTGAAGTGGGACGTGGGGTGCGTTCCCGGTAATTATTCCGGGGTTGTTCGTGCGCGGGTTTTGATAAATGCTCAGGCTCTGCCCCTTCTTCTATATGATTGTAATGGCCTTGTTCCCGAGCGGGCCGGGTAGGGCGGTCGGCTGTGCGGTCGGCTGTGCGGTCGGCGGTGCGAGGCCTATCGCTATGGGCTCTTTCAGCACGAGGCTCCCGAGGGGCTTTATTTTCTTCTTGAGTGCAAGGCGCGCAAGGGGTGCAAGGGGCGCTGCTTGAGGTGTCTTCTGTGTTATTGCACACGGAAGGCTCCGAAGCTTCTGCTGCTGGGCTATGACGGGTGGGTTGTAGGGTGCCACGCAGAGTGGCAGGGTCGATCTCTCCACAAGCAGGGGTTGTGCTGGCTGCATTCGACTGGGTACCATTGTTAGCACCTTTGCGTTTCCAGCGAGAGCGTAAGTTGGAGGAACGGCCTTGGGTGGTAGATTCGGCCGATTGGTTGGATTCTGGGGTAGGAATAGAGTTTGACTCGTCTTGGGTTGTCATAATGGAACGTTTTTTACGTATTTTTCTTTTTGATTGATGATAGGACTCGGGTTTTGTTGCTTAGCTAATGAGTAGCGTATGAATGATCAATGGTGGCCAGAAGGGCCACTCGAGCAACCCCGAATGAAAGCGCCGACAGTTGCTTCTTTAAAGGGCGGCATTTTTTGTTATGCAAAAACGCCCATTAGGATAAACAGCCAGCATAGACTCTGTGAAAAAAGCCTTAAAACGGACTCTTGAGGGTATGTGTTCACTCTACAACTTTATTCTGTTGGAAATGTGTAAAATAAAGGCTTTCATGTGTCTTAAGTGATAAAATAATATCAAATTCAATAAGATGGATCGTAAGTGCAAATGTTTTAATTTTTCGCTTTGTGCTCCTAGGGAACCTTCTGTATGAGGGTAGCATGAATTTAGAAGATGACATCATGAAAGCACAGCCAGATGAAACCACGGGCGACTCACAAGTAGAGGCGTTTGACGCTTTAGAGGGCGATTTGCAACAGGCCCTTGAAATGGCCCAAGCAGAAGCCGTCAAGCAAGCAGAGCTGCATGTACGGGCTTTGGCGGATTTAGATAATGTCCGCCGCCGGGCCATTCGTGAGCGGGAAGAATTAAAGAAGACAGGGACGGCGAATTTGATTGAGGCGGTACTTCCGGCCTTAGATAGTTTTCGCCTTGGTTTTACTGCTGCAGACCAGCACCCGGAAGCGGCAGAAGTCACTCGGGGTTTTAAAATGGCCTATGATCAGCTCTTCCAAGCCCTTCAAGGCCAAGGGCTAAGCGCGATTGAGCCTATGGGTCTACCGTTTGATCCGCATTCCCACGAGTGCATTGCGCAGCGGCCGGTTCCCGGGGTTGAGGAAGGCGTTGTAGTTGATGTGGTGCGTATTGGATACCGCTTAGGAGAAAAATTATTGCGGCCGGCTAGTGTTATTATTGCTCAAGTTGTTTAATCTATTATGGCAACGCACGATTACTATAAATTGCTCGGGGTTGAGAAAAATGTATCCGCGGACGAATTAAAAAAAGCGTATCGTAAGCTCGCGGTTAAATATCATCCGGATAAAAACCCAGGCTCTAAAGAAGCAGAGGAAAAGTTTAAAGAAATTGCCCATGCCTACGAAATATTGAGCGATGCCCAAAAACGGGCGGCTTATGATCGTTATGGGGCAGAAGCCTTTCAGCCGGGCGGGATGGGGTCGCGTGGGGCTGCTGCTGGTCAAGGCTTTGGTGGGTTTCATGATCCTTGGCCGCGGCCGGCGTGAGCCTCATCGGTGAGATCGGGTTGGGGTCCGTCAAGACCGGCGCCGATG
>JANYDI010000160.1 GCA_025363695.1 Opitutia bacterium | reverse complement strand
AAGGGGCGCAAGCGCCCCTTAGCCCCTTTACAAAAACACCATATTCTGAGACAAATAATTCAGCGCGCGGCGAATGCTGTTAAACTCTTTGGCGATGGCCGTGTACAGAGCGGACAGGTCGTGCTCACGGGCAAGCGTATGCTGGCCGGCGCTGAGGAAGTGAGACTGGCCCATAGATTCGTAAAATCTCAGACGTGGAGCGCCGCGCCTGTGTGCCCGTGATTCTAAATGGCTTGGAAACATTCCGGCGATAAAGAGCGTTTCGTTGGCCAAAGCTACAGTGAGTTCAAAGTTTTGATACGGATTGGCAGCCTGCATTTCCATGAGGACATCAAAAACATAGAGTTGCGGTTTGTCGGGAGCTTGAGGGAGCTGTGCGCTCAGTAGGGCCGCGACATAATCGGCTACTTGGCGATCATAGACTTTGTACCTACGTAAACTATAACGAGAAAGAATATAAAAAAAACAAGGCAGCGAGACGTCGATACTGGGCGTATGGTCCAGCAGAGCCCAGGTCAGAGCCTCATCGTCCAAAATTTGATCTCGACATTGAGGATCATGCAGGAGGCTATCCATCCATTTTAGATCTTGATTTTTGGTGGACAAAGTTTTTTTAATAAACTCCAAGTCCCTGGAGGACAAATTCATGCGAGTGTTTGGGCGCAGTACGTGCATAAAGAAGTTCAGGTGAAGGTTAGCAACTTACATGCCTAGAGCCAAACGCTGCAAGGACTTGCAAAAGAAACTTTACAAAGGATATACTTCCATAAAGTACGGAACAAAACTTACCGGCTTTAGCAAAAATTTTTAAAAATGCACCGCTACCTCTTTATTTATTTTTTGCTCTGTATGACGCGCGTCCTAGACGCTACTCCTATCGACTTGGGCGTGCTCAAGCGTGAAGATACGCTCCCCCTGAGTATTACCTGCACGGGAAACTCAACGGCCTTATCGGCAGCCAAGCGTGCTTTTAAGGCGCATGGGGCCATTCGTTTAGCTTCTAGCCCTGAGGCTCAGTGGTTTTTGGAGCTGCATCCCAATGCCGACGGTGTGTTAGCGGTTCTCAAGGACGCCAAGCATGCTCTGTGGCAAGTGAGCCTCAAGGGCGGCAGCCTGGTGAGCACAACGCTCAGGGCCTGCGATTGGGCCTTGGAGCTCATGCACCCAGGGCTTAGGGGGATTTTTAGCACCGAAATGGCCTTTGTGAGCGACTTAGGCCAAAGCCCTGGCAAGCGGCCCAAGCGCGAACTTTTTTGGAGTACGCTTTTTTTTGATACCGTGGAGCAGCTCACGCACTTTAGTGCTTTGGTACTGACGCCGAGTTTATCGCCAAATCATCAAAAAATCCTTTACACAAGCGACCATCGCAGCGGTTTTTTAGACGTGTTTGAGTACGATCGTCGTAGCAGCGCTAGCCGCCTGATTGCCGGCTACCAAGGCAGTAACCTTGCTGCTGTTTACTCGCCAAAGCCCTCAAACGGCGTAGCCATGGCACTGATTTTATCCCATCACGGCAGCCCGATGCCGTACTTTGCCGATGCCCAGGGAAAGCAACTCCAATGCGTTGTCCCCGCTAAACCAGCGGCTATTTGTGCCTCTCCCTCGTTTAGCCCCGATGGCCAACAGGTGGTTTTTGTCTCCAATAGGCTCGGGGGCAAGCCGCAGCTCTATGTCCAAAAAATGGGCTCGCGCCAGCCTCCCAAGCGCCTGCTGACACGCCTGAGCAATTCCTGCCTGGAGCCCTGCTGGAACCCCGTAACGCCTAACCTCATCGCCTTTATTGCCCCCACAGCAGGCCAATTGCGTATCGGTATCTATGATTTCAAAAAAAGCAACGCCGACTGGGTCCCCCTCTCCTTGCCGCCCGGGCACTCAGCGGTTGAGTTTCAATGGTGCCGCGATGGTCGCCACGGCGTCTATACCCGCCGCAGCTCCAGCAAGCAGGTATTGCACCTGATCGATACGCTTTCAGGCAAGGATACGCCGCTGACTCCAGGGGATTTTAAGGGCTCCACGTTCCAGGCAGCTTTGTTTTAGCGGGGCCTTGGGGAAAGAGAAAGGGCCAAGGGGCGCTTGCGCCCCTTGGATCCCCTCCGATAGGCAATTTTACAAAATGCTGGTCAATTATCGATCAGCAGGAACAGTGGGAGGTCGATCCGGCCAAGTTTCGCTCAAAGAGCCGAAACACCCCCTTTGCAGG
>JANYDI010000155.1 GCA_025363695.1 Opitutia bacterium | reverse complement strand
CACCCTTAAACCCAGGGCTTACGCCCTGGGCTACGATATGCCGGCCCTTCAGGCCTCCCGTAGTGCGTTTTAACTAAAAAGATTCGATCGCTTCGCGATCCGTGGAGGCCTTAGCATAGGCTTCCCGATAGCGATTTTTATAAAATGCATCGCATTTTTAAAAATCGCTATCGGAAAGGGGATCCTAAGGGGGACAAGTCCCCCTTAGCCTTCACTCCCTCTTCACCCAGCGCTTGCAGCATCGCCTCGATACACTCAATACGGGCACTGGGGAGCATCCCGTGGCCAAGGTTGAGAATCGTGTTGCGCAGACCGCCGTGGGCTTGGAGGCTGCTCAGTAGGGCCTTCGTCTCGGCATAGGCGATACTCGCAGTAGTACAAAGCAGGGAGGGGTCTAGGTTTCCCTGTAGAACGTAGCCAGACGGCACGTGGAGGCGCAGGTCGGCCATGGAAGTGCTTTCGTCGACACTTAGCCCGTGTGCGCCTGTTTGGACTTGCAGGGCTACATGATGGGCCATGTGCTTGGTATACAGCAAGATAGGCGTTTGAGGATGGCTTTGCTTGAGAGCCGTTACGATACGGGCTATCCACTGCAAGGAGGCCTTCCAGTAATGATTCGCTGGACACAAGGAGCCCCAGGTGTCGAAAATTTGCAGGGCATCGACGCCCGCTTTGATTTGCAGCTTAAAGTAATCAATCAGCGCCTCGGTCAGGCGTTCCATAAGGGCTTCAAAGGCGGCAGGATGGCTGAAATAGAAGTCCTTGATCTTTAAAAAATGCCTGCTGCTGCCACCTTCCACCATGTAGGTAGCCAGCGTCCAGGGGCTGCCGCCAAAGCCTAAAAGAGCCGTATGCGGGAGCGCTTGGCGCACCTGCATGAGCGCTTGGGCAACGTAGTCCAGGTGTCCAGCAACAGTATTGGCGGGACGTAGCTTGCGGAGGTCGCTAGGGCCGGACAAAGTCCAATCCATCTGGATGCCGCCTTGGTCGCCAAAGGCATACGTTTGTCCCAAAGCTTCGGGGATGACCAAGATATCACTGAAAATAATAGCGGCATCCAGGGCAAAGCGCTTGAGCGGCTGGAGGGTCACTTCAGCGGCAAGCTCAGGGGTTTTGACCAGCTCCAAAAAGCCGTAGCGTTCCCTCAATGCCCGGTATTCAGGCAGGTAGCGCCCGGCTTGGCGCATAAACCACACAGGCGGGCGATCAAAGGGGAGGTTTTTTTCAAAAACTGAAAAAAAGCGTTGGCGTGGGCTTATGAGATCCATTTTCCTAAAGAAAGTGTTGCTTGATGTCGTGTACGTTGCGCAAAGGCCGCATGGTGCGTGACGAGCATCAAGGCCGTGCCCTGCGCTTGGCAAAGCTGCATCAACAGGTCCATGACGACCTTGGCGGTCTGCTCGTCTAGGTTGCCCGTAGGTTCGTCCGCTAAAAGCAGTTTGGGTTTTAATGATAGCGCCCGCACCAACGCTGCTCGTTGCCTTTGGCCACCCGACAACGTGTGCACCAGCGCCCGCGTATGCTGCTGCAGCCCGACTTGTTCCAAAAGCTCCAAAACTCTCCTTTTTACCACAGCATCCAGGCTGCCCTGAATACGCGCCGCAAGCAAGCAATTTTCTAACAGATTCAGTTCCGCCACCAAAGTAGGGTTTTGGAAAACAAAGCCAAAATCCCGACCCCGCAGGCGCGCTAACTCCCCCGGGCTCAGGCTGTCCAGGCGCCGACCTTCCCAAAACACCGCTCCGCTACTGGGTTGCTGCAGCCCACCCAAGATGTTCATCAAGGTCGTTTTCCCGCAACCCGACTCCCCCCGCAAGCTTAGGCTCTCGCCAGCCTTCAGGTCAAAGCTCACGCCGTTCAGGATGGGTATCCCGTCGAAGACTTGGGTAAGGGCACGTACGGATAACATATAAGATGGGTTTGGCGTGTTATTTAGGGTTGATGCTGCGTCATGGAAGTGACTCACGCACCGTAGTGCGCTACGCACTTCCATTCCTTGCCTGAACCCCAAATAACACGCCAAACCCGGGTCGAGGAAGTTCATAAAATACACCCGGATCGCTTCGCGATCGCGAGGGGGCTTAGTATGCCTTCCCCGATAGCGATTTACTTAAAATGCGCTAGCATTTTAATAAATCGCTATCGGAAAGGGGATCCCAAGGGGCACAAGTGCCCCTTAGCTCCGGGTACTTGTCGGGGCTATGCCTATAATAGTTAATGTTTGGGTGATCGGCCTCCATCTGGACATAGGCGTTGTAGATACGGCCTGAAAAGCCTCCTTTTTCGCCTTGTTTTTTGAGCCGAGCGGCTTCTACCTGGGCCATGGGGAGTTGGGCGGCTGCGCACAGGCTGTGAATGACTTCCAGAAGATCGCCGAGTTCCTCCTGCAGTTCGTTAGGGGTCGTGGCTGCAAGGACTTCATGGGCCTCTTCGACGCATTTTTCCTTGAGGCGCTGTAGGTATTCGATAGGGTCCATGACGCGTTGGCCAATTTCAATGCCTTTGCCTTGAAGGATATCGGGGACTTTATCCCGGATGAGTTTGTCGACCTTGAAGCGCTGTTTCATAAAAATGCTAAGAAAAATCCGTTGGCTCGCAGAAGGTCGTCACGTGAGCCTCGGGGAGCGTACGGCGGACCAGGCCGCTAAGAACGGCGCTGGGGCCGCATTCATAAAAGTGGGTAACGCCCTGCTGGGAGGCGGCCAGGAGGTTGTCCTCGAACAAGACCGTGCAGACGATTTGCTGGGGAAGAGCCGCCTTGATGGCCGCAGGGTCTGACAAGGCGCCGCCCGTGACGTTGCTCCAAACCGTAAAGCCGGGGGCCTTAAACTCAATGGGGGCCAAAACGGCCTCAAAAGCGCTTTTGGCAGAGGCCATCAGAGGGCTGTGATAGGCACCGGCTACCTTCAGCGGCAGAACACGCCGGAATGTGCCCGAAAGTTGGGCCGCCTGGATGGCTTTTTGCATGGCGTCTAAGGGGCCCGAAAGGACCCGTTGCCCAGGGCAGTTTTTGTTGGATAAACTGACGCCAAATTCCTTACATAGGGCCTCAATCGCAGCGTCGTTACCGCCAATGAGGCTAGCCATAGTTCCAGGAGTGGCCTGGCAAGCGCTTTCCATCAGGCCTGCCCGCTGTGCTACCAGCTTTAGGCCCGTTTCAAAGTCAAAAACCCCCGCCACCGCCAGGGCCGTTAGCTCCCCCAGGCTTAGCCCCATGGCGCCAACAAGACCGTCCAGGTGCCCGCGCTCACGTAGGAGCTCAAACACTATATAGCCCTGCACGTAAAGCGCTACCTGACAATGCAGGGTCTGCGTCAGGACCTCCTCAGGCCCCTCAAAGGCAATCGCACGCAAGGGCCACCCGACCAGCGCCTCTGCCTGGTCAAAGCGCCTCCGCGCCGACTCAAACGCCGCGTAAAGGCGAGACCCCATCCCGACTTGCTGGGCTCCTTGCCCAGAAAACATCACTGCAGTGTGCTTCATATTGGAAGTAGTTTAAAAGGGTTAAAGGGCCAAGGGGCGCTTGCGCCCCTTGGATCCCCTACAGGTAGCGATTTTATAAAATGCTGGCGCATTTTAATAAAATCGCTACCTGGGAGGGCGATACAAGGCACCCCACAGATCCCTTCGGGATCGAATTTAAGAAAACTAGGGCGTGTGATCAATTAAAACCTGTTTTAATGGATCCGTTAGGATTGATAAATAATTATTTAAAAACAAAACGCACTTAAGGAGGCCTGAAGGGCCGGCATATCGTAGCCCAGGGCGTGAGCCCTGGGTTTACAGGTGAAATTTTTTTGAGCCCTACAGGGGCGACACTCGC
>JANYDI010000154.1 GCA_025363695.1 Opitutia bacterium | reverse complement strand
TGAGCCCTACAGGGGCGACACTCGTATTCACGTTCTGAGTGCCGCCCTTACAGGGCTCCAGTTTGTTTTTGATCGAAGACCCAGGGCTCACGCCCTGGGCTATCCATATGCCGGCCCTTCAGGCCTCCTTATGTGTGGTTTAAATAGAATAAGTATGGGTCACAAGCCTAATGAGGTTATGCGAGAGCTCTATTGCTCCACCACCAGGCCTGGAAGGGCTGCCCTAAGGGCTGCGATGCCTGCGGGGCTTATCAGCGCGTAGCTACGTATATTGAGCCGCTCCAAGCGAGTCAGCCCAGTCAGATACTGCAAGCCCTCGCCGGTCACGTTGGTATGGGATACATCGAGCTGCTGTAAGTTTATCAGTCCACCAATAACGACTAAGCTTCTGTCGCTTACGTGATGGCAGAAAATCAAACTGAGCTGCCGTAGATTTATCAGCTTATCCAGGGCTGCCACGCCCGCGTCGGTCACCGATCTGCACGCACCCAACTTAAGTTGTTCCAAGTTTGTCAACACAGCCAGGGCTACTACGCCCGCATCGGTCAGCTTGCAAGACCGTAAATCAAGACAGCGCAACTGTGTCAACGCAAGCAGGGCTGCCACGCCCGCGTCGCTTACTCGAGTACGGGACACATTGAGGCACTGCGTCCATGGCGCCAAGATGAAGAGGCTCTCGTCGGTCACGTGCCTACAGCAACTCAAATCAAGGTCCTGTAAATGGAGCAATGCCTTCAGGTCCAGCAGATCTTCATTGCGCTGATTGCAGCAACTCAAATTGAGCTGCCGCAAGTTTACTAAGGTTCTCAGATGCCTTAGCCCTCCATTGGGCACTTGCTCACGGCAACTCAAATTGAGTTCCTCTAAATGGCTTAATGCCGCCAAATGCCTCAGGTCATCACTATCGCAACTCAAAGATAGGTCTACGTTATCGTGCAAATGAAGGCTCTGAAAGCGTGTTGAGTCAATCAGGTGACTACTCCCGCCAATGATCACGCGGGTCCCACTCAAGTCGAGCTGCTGCAGCAGGCCGTACTGAGCCAAATAGCTCAGACCTACGTCCGTCACGTAGCTCCCATTCAAAGCAAGCTTGCGTAAGTTCACCAAGCCCTGCAGGGCTTCTAGGTCTGCGTCGCTTACGCTCTTGTTTTTGGAAAAACTCAGTACCTTCAGCCCGACCCCTAGGGCATTCAGCTTCCTTATCGCATCCAAGCGAGCTGACAGGCGACGGTCAGAGCTTCCAGCCCGGGCATGCTTAAAAGACAAGGAATGCCCGCTTCGTCCTTTAAGGTTACGCTTTTGCATGTATACCTTAAATTAGACAGCCCTTTGCTCAACGTTAGAAAAACTTTCTTGCTCTCCGGATCGAGTTTATCGTAAATCATCTTCAGGAGCTCCAAAGGCAGCTGCTCTAACAAAGAGGACGGCTCTTCCTGGTGTTCAGGAAACGCCGTTGTCACCGTCGTACCGGTTGACGCATCCGCCTCCATCGCCAAGGCGTAGGAAGTAAGGCAAAATGCCGCGAGTAAATAAAGGACTCTTCTGATCATGGTTTTTGTTACCTTGTTATTACCAGGCCTGGAAACTCTGCCTGAATTATCAGGCCTGGAAGCGCTGCCTGAAGGGCTGCAATGCCATCACCGGTCATTTGGATGCAGCCATCCAAGCTCAGCCTCTGCAACTGCAGCAACCCAGTCAGCTGCTGCAAGCCTTCGCCGGTTACGCCGGTGTATGCTAGATTGAGCTGTTGTAGATTTACCAATCTACCAAGAACTGCTAAGCTCCTGTCGCTTACACGATGACATAAAATCAAACTCAGTCGTTGTAGATTTTTCATTCTATCAAAAGCTGCTATGCCCACATGGGTCACCCGGCTGTTGGCACCCAAATTAAGTTGTTCCAGGTTTGTCAATACAGCCAGAGCGGCTACACCCTCGTCGGTCAGCCTGCAATCGTTCAAATTAAGGGAGCGCAGCTGTGTCAATCCCGTCAGGTGCGCTACGCCATCGTCGTTCACGCCGCAAAGGGAAACATCGAGCTCCCGTAATCGAGTCAATCCTACCAGGCATGCTAGGCCCTTGTTGCCCACCCGCGTGTCGGCCAAGCTGAGCACCTGCAGCTGTGTTAATCCCGTCAACTGCCTAAGCCCCTCATAGGTTATCTCGGTATTCTCTAAATCAAGCACCTGCAAATTTGTCAACCCCGCCACATGCCTTAGGCTTGCATGGGTCGCGTGATTACACGAATTCAAATCGAGCTGCCGCAACTGGGTCAAGTTCGCCAGGTAAGATAGGTCTTCACTTGAGCACCCTCTTCCCAGCAGCAACAGCGCTAAGCTCGCCAGGTATCCGGAGTTTTTGACCCTCAGAATGTAACAGTTTCGTAGACTCAGCTGCTGCAGCTTTGTTAAGGAAGGCACTAAAAAAGCTAAATCCTCAGTCCACAGTTTATTGTCTGATAAATCTAA
The DNA here is from genome assembly GCA_025363695.1 of Opitutia bacterium. Lineage (GTDB taxonomy): Bacteria > Verrucomicrobiota > Verrucomicrobiia > Opitutales > JANYDI01 > JANYDI01. The sequence continues at coordinate 2,369 of JANYDI010000154.1, read as the reverse complement.
AACCTTCAACCCACACACCTTAGGTTTCAGCTGGAGGATACTTTGCGAGCTGAACTCACAAGCTATTTTTAGAGCTTCCAGCCCTGGCATGCTTGAAAGGCAAGGAATACCCGCTTCGTCCTTTAAGGTTACGCTTTTCCATGTGCCCTTTAAATCCTGTAGCCCTTTGCTCAAGGTTAGAAAAACTTTCCTGCTGTCCGGATCGAGTTTATCGTAAATCATCTTCAGGAGCTCCAAAGGCAGCTGCTCCAACAAAGAACACGGCTCTGCGTCCTGCTCCTCTTGCACAAAAGGCACAGAAGGCACCATTGTGAGCGCTGGTTCCCACTCCTCCATCGCCAAGGCGCAGGAAGTAAGGCAAAATGCCGCGAGTAAATAAAGGGTTTTCCTGATCATGGTTTTCTGTTTCTAATATTTTACGATCTCTAAGTCTGGAAGTGCTGCCTTAAGGGCTGCCATCCCTGCATCGCTTATGCGCCAACAAACGACAAGCTTTCGCAACTGCGTTAACTCCCTTAGGTGCTGTAACCCTCTATCGCTTACTTGGATGTCGAACACATCCAGTTCCTGCAACTGTGTTAACCTCGTCAGGTGCCGCATCCCCTCATCGCTTACTTGGGTTCCAGACAAGCTGAGTTCACGCAAGTTTGTCAACCCTGCCAGGTGCCGCAGGCCTGCGTTACCTACTTGGGTTCCGGACAAACGAAGCTGCCTCAGCTTTGTCAACCCTAGCAGATACGGTATCCCTTCGTCGCTTACTCGGAAACAATTGTATAGATCGAGCACCTGCAGCTCTATTAGCCCTACCAGATGACTTAGCCCCTCGTTGCCCACGTTCAAGCAACTACTCAAATTGAGCTGCTGCAGCAATGGGAAGGCTTCCACCAGGGCGGCCAAGGTGGCATCGCCTACGCTGTAGCTGCCGCTCAAATCCAGGCGCTGCAACTGCCTTAATCCAGTCAACGCAGGTAGGTTTTCATGTACATGCAATAAAAGCCGTGCGTTCAGGGATAAGCCAAGCGCTTGCAATAGGGTTAATCTCCCCAGATACTCTAGGCCTTCGTTGCTTACAAAGGTTGAGGATATATCGAGTTGCCTCAACTGCGTTAATGCCGCCACATCCCTTAGGCCCTCGTTCGTCACTTGGGTCTCGGACAAATCCAGCTGCCGCAACTGCGTTAATGCCATCAGATGTCGTATCCCCGCGTCGCTTACGTCGTTTCTACTTAAATTCAGTTGCCGCAAGCGGGTTAAGCCCAGCAGATACTCTAGGCTTGCACTGTCTATGAACGTCCTAGATACATCGAGCTCCTCCAATTGCGTCAGCCCTGCCAGGTGTCTTAGGCTCGGCCCTGTCACTTGCATATGGCGCAGGCCGAGTTTGCGCAACTGGGTCAATCCTGCCAGAGCCTCTAGCTCTATACCTTGATCTGGACCTACATCGGGAGCCTGCATCTGCGCCACCCTGAGTACCCGCCCTATGTTTGAAGGGCTTATGTGGTTGCAGCCATTCAAATCCAGCTGCTGCAACTGGGTTAAGCCCTTCAAATAAGAGAGCTCTTCATGTGCGCGTGGGCTTCCAAGTAGAAACATCGCGAAGCTCGCCAAATATCCTGGGCTTCTAGCGCTTTGGATGGTACAGTCTCGTAGACTCAGCTGCTGCAAGTTTGTTAGGGCAGGCGCTAAAAAAATAAAATCTACAGTCCATAGTTTATTGTCCGATAAATCTAAAACCCTCAACCCACCTAGCCTGGGTTTCAGCTGGAGGATACCTTGAGGGCTAAGCTCACAAGCGATTTTTAGAGCTTCCAGCTCTGGCAGGCTTGAAAGACAAGGAATGCCCGCTTCATTTTTTAGGTTTATTTTCTTAAACAGACACCTTATCTCAGACAGCCTTTTGTTCAGCGTCAAGAAAACTTTCTTGCTCTCCGGATCGAGTTTATCGTAGACCATCTTGAGGAGCTCCACAGGCAGCTGCTCCAACAAAGAACACGGCTCTTCTTCTTGCACAGAAGGCAGCGTCGTGAGCGCTGGCTCCCACTCCTCCATCGCCAAAGCGTAGGAAGACAGGCCCAATGCCGCGAGTAAATAAAGGGTTCCTCTGATCATGCCTCCTTGTATTGAATAAGGAAAACCTTGTCAAACTATTTGATGACTTATGGGTAGACTTGTTTAAATAAAGCCTTAGCAAAGTGAAGAAAAGGGAAAGGGCCAAGGGGAGCTCGCTCCCTCTAGCGTTGAAAGTGACTTAAGTTGTTGATTTAAAACACATTATGAGAGCCCTGTAGGGGCGTCAGATGGACAGCCCAGGGCGTAAGCCCTGGGTTAGGGTGAAAAAAGATTTAGAGCCCTACAGGGGCGACACTCGC